>NZ_JBIQNW010000001.1:0-246068 GCF_047228265.1 Nostoc sp. UIC 10607
GAAGACACCGTTCGACTTGCATGTGTTAAGCATACCGCCAGCGTTCATCCTGAGCCAGGATCAAACTCTCCGTTTTGAAGTGTTTGCTTTGTTAGCTCAATTAGCTGCTCTTTTTTAACTTCAGCTTAGTTATCTTTATTTTCTTGACGCAGACCACTTGCTGTATAGTGGCTTTCAAACTATAATATTTTCAAGGTTCGGTTCCCTGAATGCGTCGCGTTTTCGCTCTCCGCTTCAGGCACTTATTCAATATAGCGAACCCAACTCTTTGTGTCAACTATTTTTTCCAAAATTATTTGGACGGCTTTTCTGTCCCCTGAAACTCCCCATAGTGCCGGGTTCTAGGCAACAATGGTTTATGCACTGTGCCAACTCAGGAAGGGGGAAGCGTGAATTTTCAGTCGGTTATAGCTTTATTGCATCAGTTCTGGGGCGATCGCGGTTGTCTGATTGCCCAGCCCTACGATATTGAGAAGGGGGCAGGTACTAAGAATCCCCAGACATTTTTAAGAGCATTGGGGCCGGAACCGTGGGCTGTTGCATATGTTGAACCGTGTCGTCGCCCAACGGATGGACGGTACGGCGAAAACCCTAACCGCTTTCAACACTATTATCAATACCAAGTTCTGATTAAGCCGTCGCCGGATAATATCCAGGAAATATATCTTGATTCATTAAGGGTTTTAGGTATTCGTCCTGAAGACCACGATATTCGGTTTGTAGAGGATAACTGGGAAGATGCGACTGTAGGAGCTTGGGGTACTGGGTGGGAAGTATGGTTAGATGGGATGGAAATTACTCAATTTACCTACTTTCAACAGTGTGGGGGAATCGATTGCCGCCCTGTGTCGATTGAGATTACATACGGGTTAGAGCGATTGGTAATGTACCTCCAGGAAGTTGAGGCAATTACTAAGATTCATTGGACGGACAACATTACTTATGGTGATGTTTACCTCCAGGCAGAGATTGAGCAGTGTAACTACAACTTTGAAGCGTCAAATCCTGAGTTGCTACTGACACTATTTAATTTGTATGAGCAGGAAGCTACCCAATTGACGGAGAGAGGATTGGTCTTGCCTAGCTTAGATTATGTAATGAAGTGTTCGCACACGTTTAATCTACTGGATGCTAGAGGTGTGATTTCAGTGACAGAGAGAACTCGCTATATTGCCAGGATTCGGCATTTAGCGAGAAAAGTAGCTTATTTATATGTTGAGCAAAGGGAGAAGTTGGGTTTTCCGTTGCTCAAAGATACTGTAAGTTCAACAGAAAGCCCGACATCCTAAAGGGTACAGCTACACGAACTCTCGTCCGTTAGGAACAATTGCATATTTGGTCAGCGTAGCACTTTGTGTTCTGTTTCTCCACGCAGCGCTGGGGTTTCAGCTAAGTATTTCCTTATGATGTGGGGCTATAGCTAAAAGTCAGAAATACCGTTAAATCTTGAGTCTAGAACATTAAGGCTATGAGAAAAAGGCCCGCCTATGCGGGCTTTGTTTGTATCAACTTGATGGACTATACTTCTCCACAAGCATCAAAAATTTTCGGTGTTGCTGATTAAAGAGATGAAAAGCTCACGCAGAGACAGTCCAAACGCAGATAATAAGAGTTTGGAATATTTGATTTTTCAATTTCATAGCCAAATTCAGCAACGGCGCTTTTTCTCTATTGCTGCCCTAGTTATTCTTAAGTTAGCTGCAAATTCGGGTTGTCAGGTGCTTTTACAAAAAATTTTATGATTCAAACCAGTGGTGTAATTATTTGTCTTGGCTACATTTTTGGGTTACTGTTTACAGCAGTTCCTTGGGGTGGCGTGTGGATTTTTGCTTTGGGGATAGTGGGAGCAATTATTTTTAGAAGACGCACCACTTCACGCCAACTTGCTCAAAAGCCAGAAAATGCTGGAAGCAAAAATAAAGCAGTGCCTAATATCTGGCAAACTACTCCTCATGCTCGAATATGGCTAGCTGCTGGCTTAGTGGGATTACTGGCAACTTTATATTTTCAATGGCGAGTACCGCAACCAGGTGCAAAAGATATTAGTCAGTTCGTCCCGCCTGGAAATAGCAGTAATCAAGAACAACTAGTAATTATTCGTGGCGTAGTGGCGAGTAATCCCCGCTTAACTCGCAGTCAGCGAGGACAATTTTGGCTGGAAGCGACTCAGCTAGATGAAGTCAAAAATGATAAAGGTTCAGCAGGTGTCCCAAAAGGAGTTACAGGCAAATTGTATGTGACAGTGCCTATACTTCAAGCTACTGGCTTATATCCTAGTCAACAAATTGCTGTGACTGGGATTTTGTACAAACCAAAAGCGGCTTCCAATCCGGGAGGTTTCGACTTTCAGAAGTTTCTCAAACAAGAAGGAACATTTGCTGGTTTGATGGGGCGACAAATAAATGTTTTAGAGCAAGAACGGAAATGGGGATGGTGGCAAATTCGGGAGCGAATTGTGCGATCGCAAGTTCGTTGGTTGGGCATCCCAGAAGGGCCTCTTGTCAGTGCAATGGTTTTAGGCAGCAAAGCAGTTGATTTACCCTACGATATCCGCGACTTGTTTGTACAAGCAGGATTAGCTCATGCTTTAGCAGCTTCTGGGTTTCAAACTTCCTTAATTTTGAGTGTGATATTACAGTTAACAAGGCGGGCAAAAAAAGGAACGCAATTTACCCTTGGCTTTTTGGCTCTAATCATTTTTCTGAGTTTAACAGGTTTTCAGCCTGCGGTTCTCAGAGCCGTAATTATGGGTTTTGCAGCATTAGTTGGGTTGCTATTAAAAAGAAAAGTCAAACAGTTCGGCTCATTACTATTAGCAGCGACTTTGTTATTAGTGTTTAATCCTTTATGGATTTGGGATTTAGGCTTTCAATTGAGTTTTTTAGCAACACTAGGATTAATAGTAACAGTACCTGCATTAGTCAATCGCCTAGCATGGTTACCACCTGCGATCGCTGCTTTGATTGCTGTTCCCCTAGCTGCCACTATTTGGACTTTACCTGTGCAACTTTTTGTATTTGGGGTTGTACCATCTTATAGTTTGTTGCTGAATGTGATTAGTACTCCATTAATTTCGATCATTAGTATAGGTGGAATCATTAGTGCCTTAGTAGGTTTAATTTGGACTCAGGCAGGGAGCTTTTTAGCTGCGGTATTGCATTACCCGACTGATTGGCTAATTAAACTAGTAGAATTTTTTAGCAAATTGCCAGGAAACTCTGTTGCTGTAGGCAGCATATCTACTTGGCAGCTTCTGACAATTTATTTACTGATTATACTGGTTTGGCTAGTCCCTTGGTGGCAGCGGCGGTGGTGGTTTGCTAATGTCATTGCGATTGGTTTAGTATTCATTCCTTTATGGCATTCTACAAATACATTATTTAGGATAACGGTATTAGAATCTGGTACGGAACCAATTATAGTTGTTCAAGATAGAGGGACAGTAACTGTAATTAATAGTGGTGATGAAGGGACAGGACGTTTCACAATTCTCCCGTTTTTGCAACAGCAGGGTGTAAATCAAATCAATTGGGCGATCGCAACTGATTTTCAAGGTAATGACAGTAATGCTTGGCTGGAATTACTGCAACATTTACCAATAAAAAATTTTTATGAATATTCCCCCAAATCAGAAAATTTTATTGCAAGTCAGGCAATTCAACAAGAATTACAAAAATCTCAGGGTTCTTACCAACCGCTGGCAGTTGGTCAAGCGGTGAAAACGGATTCAATAGTGGCACAATTAATCAATGATCAATTACCCATCTTACAATTGCAAATTTTAGATCAGAATTGGTTATTAGTAGGTAATATTAAGTCTAAAGAGGTACAGCAACTAGTTAAAAGTGGAAGTTTACCTCGTCCACAAGTTTTATGGTGTGCGCCTCAGTCACTAAAAGATTTAGTTATTGCTCTACAACCACAAGTGGCGATCGCTTCTTCTGCTAACTTTGATCCAAAAACTTTATCTGAGCTAAATCAAAGCCAAACAAAACTATTTTTTACAGGACGGGATGGGGCTATTCAATGGACACCTAATGGTCAGTTTGAGGCTTTTATTGAAGCAACAGAAAGTAAGTCTTCTATCTTATGAAAACTCACAAACAAGTAAATTTTAAAGGCCGATATTTATTTTTTTAGCAAAACTAACTAAAGATAGATGTATAGTTCTTCGGAAGAAAGTAACCTCTCGAAAGCTATCAGAAAAGCCGATTTACTGAGCAAGTGCTAACCTTATGCTTGGGGTAAGTAACTGGTAGTGAAGAATTCAAGTTTTGTCGTAAGGGCTGGAGCCGTTTACTACAAGCAAATTCAATTACTTTTACATTGAATAACTTAGTTTGATTTATTCTTAACTACTTACCAAACAGTGTGTTGTTATAGGTTATGATACGACTTGCTAACGGGAAGATATATTAAAAAAATGGAAATGAAAAGTTTAATTGATTTTACGTTGTTTGCTCCTCGTAACGAAAGAGCAGCTTTAATTGGGTCTTTTTCTGAGTGGAAAGAAATCCCAATGGTAAAAAGTGAAGGTGGTTATTTCCGCACTCAAGTAAAACTGGAAGATGGCATTTATCAATATAAATTTCGTGTTCAAAGCAAAAGCGCAAAATTTGCGCTTGATGAATGGGTAGATGTTATTGACCCTAAAGCAACAGATGTTAATGAAACAGAAAAATCCAGCATTGTGCGGATAAAAGATGGACGACGCATTATTAATACTTATATTTGGCGATATGACGACAAAGCTTTGCCTGACAATCGTGAATTAGTTATCTATGAAATGCATGTTGCAGATTTTACTGGTGATGAGGTTGGACTTGACAAACGAGGCAAATATTTAGGGGTAATTGCCAAGTTAGATTATCTAGTTGAATTGGGAATTAATGCAATTGAATTAATGCCAGTTAATGAGTACCCTGGTAACTATAACTGGGGCTATAAAGTGCGCCACTTTTTTGCTACAGAATCTAGTTACGGTTCAACAGAAGATTTAAAGCGATTAATAGATGAGTGTCATGGTAGAGGCATTCGCGTTTTTATGGATGGAATTTATAATCATACAGATGAAGAATGCCCGTTAATGCTGATCGACCGGAATTACTGGTATTACGAACACATGCATTATCCTGAAGATCCAGATAATTACTGGGGGCCAGAGTTTAACTATGATAATTATGATGAAAAGTTAAATCTTAAGCCTGCATGGAAATATGTCGGGGATGTGGTGCAATTTTGGATTCAGGAGTATCACATTGATGGAATTCGCTTTGATGCAGTGCGCCAGTTAGCTAACTTTGAATTTTTAGGCTGGCTGGCGAAGCAAGGGAAAAACCATGCTGCACCCAAGCAGTTTTACAATATTGCTGAACATATTCCCGATACAAAGACTGTAGTCAAACCAGATGGGCCATTAGATGCTTGTTGGCATGAGAGTTTTCGGTACTTTATAGTTCCATATATTTGTGGAGAAACATTTGAATTAGAACAACTAAAGCAAATTTTAGATCCCAGACGGCAGGGTTATGCAACTGCTACCAATGTGATAAATTATTTGGCAACCCACGATCGCGAACGTTTATTGCGAGAATTAGGCGATCGCGGTATCTTTGACGCAGACGCATTTAAGCGAGCGAAGTTAGCAGCCGTTCTCTTAATGACAGCAATGGGTATACCAATGCTGTGGATGGGAGAAGAGTTTGGCGAATACCAGCAAAAAAGCGAAGATGTAACTAAGCCACAGAAGATTAATTGGTCTTTGTTGTCAGGCGACCAGAATCATAATTTATTTGAGTACTATCAAAAAATCATTGCTCTACGCAAGCAGAATCTAGCTTTGCAAAGTGATAATATCGAGTTTTTCTACGAAAATACCGATGATAAAGTGTTAGCTTATACTCGCTGGGATGAGCAAAATTCTCGTGTGGTTGTCGTGGCAAATTTTTCCGACCAGAATTTAAATAAATATAAAATTTCAGGCTTCCCATCCGCTGAATACTGGCAAGATTGGATCACGAATTCAAAGGTGGAAGTTGGAGAAGATGGTTTAGTCCCTGACTTGCCAAGCTATACAGCCAAGATATTTGTTGAGCAGTTGTAGTCAGTGAAGAAATGATTGATAGTTAGGGATTGTTTATTATTTGTGCTTGAACTCAAACTACAAACCTATAATTATTTTTCTTTTCTCAAAATAACAGAAGCCAGGTTAATTGCAAATAATGCGATCGCTCTCCTCCACTGCTGTGTTAGTTTTCAAATAATCTTGCACCAGGGCGCAACCATAAGCCAGTGCATCTAAGTTGAGAATTCGCGGCAAATTCCACAGAATCAATGTGTTGTCATCACCTCCTGAGACAAGGATTGTCCCGTCGCGGCTGATAGCAATTTCCCTAATGGCTGCGGTATGTCCCCTCAGAGTCGTTAATTCTGTACCATCTATTTTCCAAAGTTTGACGGTAGAATCCACGCTACCAGAAGCGACTATTTTTCCGTCGGGACTAAATGCAACTCCCCAAATTGCAGCTGTATGACCTTTAAAAGTTTTCAGCAGCTTGCCTTCAAGTGTCCATAACTTAACAGTATTGTCGCCACTTCCAGTAGCCACCATTTTAGTGTCTTGGCTAAAGGCTAATCTCCAGACTGTCGCCGAATGTCCAACTAGGGTTTTGAACAACTTGCCATCAAGCGTCCACAATTTAGCGGTACTATCGCCACTGACTGAACCAATCAGCCGACCGTCTGGACTAAATACGACGTGCCACACTTCCGCCTGATGTCCTTTGAGAATCTGCGGTGCAGGACGAAACTCCTGCGGAGTCGCTACGCTAACGCGCTTCCATATCTGAGCAATTTTGTCAACATTTGCCAATGCGATCGCTTGTCCATCAGGACTCAATACTGCTGCTAAGAGTTTACCGAGAGGATCTTTGTAAGTAGCGACCAAAGTACCGTCCCGCTTCTTGAGCTTTATCGTATCATCGGAAGTGCGAAGCGCAATTAACTTGCCATCTTCACTGAATGAAACCTCGAAGATTGCGCCTCCAGATTCAGTGAAAGTTTTGAGTAATTTACCTTGGCGATTCCAAAGTTTAGCAGTATTTTCGTGGCTAGCTGTGGCGATCGCCAAACTGTCGGCGGTGATAGCTATTGACCAAATTCCAGCTTGATGGGCAATGATAGACTTTTGGAATGGGTTTTGACTTTGCCAGAGTCTAACAACGTTTTCTGCGCCTGCCGAAGCAATAAAGCTGCCATCTTTGCTAAAAGCCACTCCCCAAACGGACGCACTGTGTCCTTTCAGTGTCCTCAGTTCTGTACCATCAATGTTCCAAAGTTTAATTGTTTTGTCGAGACTGGCGGTGGCAATAGTCTGACCATCGGCACTAAAGGCGACTCCCCAAATCCCGGCGCTGTGTCCTTTAAGAGTTTTATTAAGGCGGTAGCTTCCACCTGGGCTGTTTTGCTGCCAAAGTTTGACAGTTGCATCTTCACTCGCTGAAGCAATGGTTTGGCCGTCAGGGCTGAAAGCTACTCCTACAACCCAACCGTTATGGCCTTTGAGAGGTTGTAGAGGCTTGGCGTTTTGCCAGCCAGAACCATCCCGTTTCCAGAGTTTTACTGTCTTGTCTAAATTTGCAGCCGCAACTATTTGACCATCAGGACTCCATGCAACTCCCCAAAATCCTACTGTGTCACCTTGTTGAAATGTTTTGAGCAAGGTGCCATTTCGCTTCCAGAGTTTAACACTTCTATCGAAACTGGCAGAGGCAAGGAACTGACCATCGGGACTCCATGCAACTCCCCAGACAGAAGCAGTATGGCCTTTGAAAGTGTTTAACAAAGTGCCATCTAGTTTCCAGAGTTTAATAGTGCCATCTTCGCTCGCCGAGGCGAGTAGCTGGCCATCAGAGCTAAAATCGATTGCTCTAACTGCTGCCTGATGACCTTTGAGAGTTGCAACTTCTGTACCATCACGTCGCCAAAGCTTGATTGTTTTATCTATACTTGCTGAGGCAATCAGAGAACTATCAGGGCTGATATCTAATGCTAAAACAGCTGCTGTATGACCCGAAAAACGATTGTACTCGTCTGCTCCATAAACTGCTTGGCGTAATACATTGTCTACTTGACGCTGAATATTTGTATTTGGTTTACCTAGTTTTTGCAGTTTATGTTTGGCTTTAATAGCTTCTATGAGCGCATCCAATCGGCGATTTGAGGCAAATAATCCTTCAGAAGAGGATACAAGCGCTCGAATTTCACTTTTTCTGGCTTGACTTTCACTTTTGAGAGCTTTGCGGTACAAGATGAAACTTCCTATCCCCAAACAGCAAGAGACGAGCAACCCAATAAATACTGCAACTAACAGAAATCTTTGCAGTTTAGCAGTTTTTTTCTCTTGTTCTAATCGTGCTTCTACCTCTTTGGCCCGGGCTGCTTCCAATGCCGTTTGCACTTCACGTCGTTCGCATTCTTGACTAGCAGCTAAAAATTTATAATCCAAATCGCTCAGACTTTTGCCCTGTGCCCAATTTTGAGTATCTTTTAGAGCCTGTCCTCGCAAAAGGCGCGATTCATCTTTAAAGGAAGAGGCTACCCAAGAATTGAATGTTTGCGAGTAAGGACGGAGATTGTCTAAGTGCTTGACTACCCATTCAGCATTGAAAACATTCCGATAGATGGGATTTTTAATTTTGAGATAGCCGTTGTGTTTCTCGACTAAACCAGATAACAACAGTTCTGCCTGTTCTTGACTATCATCTGTCAGGACAGAAAGATCAGAAAATGCAGTATAAACTGTATCTTTTTCCTGTCCCCTGCCCCCTGCCCCCTGCTCCCCTGCTTCTTCCGCTTGCAACACTCGTTGGTAAAGCCCTAGTAATCTTCCGGCTCGGTGTTCGTTAAAAAGTAGGCGATCGCGAATTGTGCGGAGGTGTTCGGGATCGTCTTTGGCTTCCCAGTGTTGAATAATCTGCGATCGCACAAATTTTTCTACCCAAGTTGTTTCAGTTTCTAGCGATAAATCAATTTTTCTATTAGATGTTTTTAAAGCTGTGTGGACAATTAACTGACAGAGCTTTTGGGTAAGAAATGGTTGTCCCCCTGTCCAATAAATAATCTCTTGAAGTACTGCTTTCGGTTGAGTTATAACTTCCTCTAATCCCTTTAGCAATGGCGTGGCTTCATGGAGTTGAAAGCCGTGTAAATCTATCGCTGTACCAATGTTAAAAGGGGTGCGACGTTTGTCAGAAATTAGGTCAGATGGACTAGCTACCCCAAACAGCGCAAATCCTAAGCGTTGAAAATTCGGGTCATGTGCCTGCTGATTATAGCAATGACGAATCCAGGCAAAAAAGTCACTGACAGGAAAACTTAAACTTAACAAACTGTCAATCTCATCAATGAAGATGAAAATACGTTCGGCTTTGGGGTTTGGCAGAGATTCGCTTTGAACATTTGGCAGCAACACTTCTTCTACGAATTGGTGTAGTTTTTGCACTGAGGAAAGACCTGCTTGCATCTCCCACCATTGCTTAAATTTGACTTTTCCCACCAGATTTAAGCCGTAGAACAAGCTGATAATAACACCTTTGTACCATTGTTCCGGTGTAGTATCCTCGCTACCCAATGTGGTCACATCCAAGTAAACACAGCTATAGCCTTCTTGTCTGAGACGATAACTTGTGCGCTGTAGTAGGGATGATTTGCCCATCTGGCGAGAATTGAAAACGTAACAAAAATCACCAGCCTTCAGGCTTGTATAAAGTTTTTCGTCTGCCTGACGGATAACGTATGTGGGATCGTCACTGCGGAGACTACCCCCTACCTGGTATCTCATATTGAAGTGTGATTATCAAACAAAGACACTAACACAATGATTAGCAATTTGTAGATAGTTTGATAAGAATGTTGTATATCCGAATACGATTCAGTACCGCGTCTACTATCTAGAGGATACTGGAGTCTGACTTTTGACTTACTGAGTCTCTTAAAATGCAAGGCGTAGCAGCAAAGATGATTCCACATCCAGCTTGATGGCTGTGATATTATGGGAGACTGCTACATACATTTAGAAAAACTAGAAATTGAATCGATCATGGCTCTGACGCAACTGCGGAAACAAGAAATAATTTCCAATTACCAAGTACACGAAACCGACACTGGTTCGGCCGATGTCCAAGTTGCCATGCTAACTGAGCGCATTAACCGCCTCAGTGAACATCTCCAGGCAAACAAAAAAGACCATTCTTCCCGGCGGGGACTATTGAAGCTAATTGGTCAGCGCAAGCGTCTTCTAGCTTATATATCGCAGGAAAGCCGGGAAAAATATCAAGCTTTGATTGCTCGCCTTGGTATTCGTGGATAGGATTACCGCTTATGTCTGCTGAAGAATCTGAACGCAGTCGCTTGCCCTTTGAACCGAAAAAAAAGCGCCAAAAACCCGCAAAAACTCAAAGTAAACCAGCAGCACAGCCACAAGAATCTAGCAAACAGGCTGATAGAAAACGGCCTTACACCAAAGAAGAGATGGCTATTCCCCAAGTAGTCAGCCAGCGGATGATCCGACGGGTAGCTGGATTCTGTGGTGTACCAACAGCTTTGGGCATTAGCGCCTTGGTTGTTAGCTATCTGCTTGCTACCTACTCCAACATCCAACTACCTCCCATCGCCGTGTTATTGGTGAATATGGGATTATTTGGTTTGGGGGTCTTAGGGATAACTTATGGCGTTCTTTCTGCCTCTTGGGATGAAGAAAGAGTCGGAAGTTTGTTAGGTTTGGGTGAGTTCAACACCAATTGGGGACGAATGGTGGCAGTTTGGCGCGAAACTCGACAAAAAAACTCATAATGAACGGCGCTCAGGTATTTAGATAACTGCGGTATCGGGTAAATAAAGAAGTGAATGTTGAAGTTGAAATTTTATAACTTCAACATTGCTAATTAAAAATATATAAACTTTTTTATACCTTATATCCAGTTATTTAGTAGTAAAACTACTGACTGAGCGCTATATTTTGTCTGTTTATTTTGTAAATAAATTTTATTTTTAACTACTCGTAATTAGGGCAATAGGCAACAATAAAGTTAGCCTATTTACAGAAAATTTTTCTCAATTAATCAGGAACTTTCACATGATTATAGTAATGAAAAGTGGTTCCCCAGAAGCGGAAATAAACCGCATTGATGAGGAATTAACTAGCTGGGGGCTAACTCCAGAAAAAATTGTTGGTCAACACAAAGTAGTTATTGGTTTAGTGGGTGAAACCGCCAGCTTAGATCCACTACAAATTCAGGAACTTAGCCCCTGGATTGAGCAGGTGTTGCGGGTAGAGCAGCCTTATAAACGAGCTAGCCGCCAGTACCGTCACGGCGAAGCTTCGGAAGTGGTCGTGAATACTCCCGATGGAGCGGTAATATTTGGTGAACACCACCCTTTAGTAGTCGTTGCCGGGCCTTGCTCCGTAGAAAATGAAGAAATGATTGTGGAGACGGCGCGGCGCGTCAAGACAGCTGGAGCCAAGTTCTTGCGCGGTGGGGCATACAAACCCCGGACTTCACCTTACGCTTTTCAAGGACACGGCGAGAGTGCTTTGGATTTATTAGCGAAGGCGCGGGAAGTCAGCGGACTAGGCATTATTACAGAAGTGATGGATGCCGCTGACTTAGATAAAATTGCTGAAATTGCTGATGTAATCCAGGTGGGGGCAAGGAATATGCAGAATTTCTCCTTGCTCAAAAAAGTGGGAGCGCAGCCAAAACCAGTTCTATTGAAGCGGGGAATGGCGGCAACTATTGAAGATTGGTTGATGGCAGCCGAGTATATTCTGGCATCTGGCAATCCCAATGTAATCTTGTGTGAAAGGGGAATACGCACCTTTGACCGTCAGTATACGCGAAATACGCTGGATTTATCGGTAGTGCCAGTGTTACGAAAGCTGACTCACCTGCCAATTATGATTGACCCCAGCCACGGCGTAGGTTGGTCTGAGTTTGTGCCTTCAATGGCAATGGCTGCGATCGCAGCTGGCACAGATTCCCTGATGATAGAGGTTCACCCCAACCCTGCCAAAGCCTTATCTGATGGGCCGCAATCTCTGACACCAGACCGTTTCGATAACTTGATGCAAGAATTAGCGGTGATTGGTAAGGCAGTGGGACGGTGGCAGCAACCAGTCGTAGCTCTAGCCTAAAATTCAGTTCCAACTTCTTGCTAGGCATAAATAAATTCAAGTTTGTAGTGAGTTAGCGCGGTCTTGGGGGTTTCCCCCATGAGCGACTAACGAACCCGAAGGGTCAGGACTAAAGTCCTGATAAATCTGAATAAGCGATAAATTGCTCACTACAAACTAGGATTTTTTCGTATATTTAATTATGTCTACCTATTTATTGTAAACATGAAATAATGCCCCTTTAGAATATTTCTAAAGGGGATTTTTAAACTCCAATTAAAGCTATGAAAAAATAACTCTGCAATCAATATTGATGGGCAATATTTTTTTGCAGTTATAGGTCTTTTTATCTATATACATAGCGAGCTGGTATCCACTGGCGACCACGATTTGTTTGCACCCAACGTCCAGGAACCAATATTCTCCTTCTCGCTTGAACAGGGGTATAAACCCTAACTGGCGATGGTTTTTTGATTATTCTAACTGGAACAGGTCGCCTAACTGGCCTTCTGATCTGAGCATCAGCTTGGGAAGGAATAAAGGTAACAGCAATTGGTAAAATTAGCGCTGCTGTAGCAAGCATTCTTTTAATACTCATTCGCAAACTTTCCTTCTATGATGTAGACATCAAAGAGATTAATTTTTAGCAAAATATTAATCTCTTTGACAAATAAATAATAGGGCTGAAAAGAGCTATAAACTAGTGAAAAAGGTAATTAGTTAAACCGTGACTAATGTCATAGATAAAAATATAAAAATGACTCTCTTCTTGAAAAAAAGTATTTTTACAGGGAGATACTGTTAATACCGAAAACTTCGATTCTGATGTTTTTGACAGTGCCTACCTTATCTTTACCACCAAAAAAAGGGACGGGTAAAATACCTATCCCAGAAAATTCACTTTTATGCAATTGATAGGAAAATTTTTATTGCACTTGTGTGGGAAAAGCACCAGGTTGCACAGCTATGTTAAGATTCTGGCCATTGCGACGTAATTCCATACGTAAATCGCCCCCAACTTGGCTATTTTCTACTGCCTTTTGGACGCTGCTGGCATCTGTGACTGATTGTCCGCCAAGCTTTTGGATAACATCACCAGCACGTATCCCTGCTTTAGCAGCTGGTGAATTTGGCACAACTTTCACAACCAATACACCTTTATCTTCATTCACATTCAAACCGCTATTAGGATCTGAGTTGATATTTTGTTTTAGCTGAGGTGTTAACCCCACCATCTGAATTCCCAGGTAAGGATGTTCTACTTTGCCTGTAGCTATAAGTTGACTGGAAATGCGTTGTACTGTGTTAATGGGAATAGCAAAGCCTAATCCTTGTGCCCCTTGGATAATGGCTGTATTCATAGCAATTACCTCGCCACGAGAATTTAGCAGGGGCCCACCGGAGTTACCGGGATTAATTGCTGCGTCGGTTTGAATATACTCTACTCGCCGATCGGGAGCACCAATTTGATTGCTACTGCGTCCAGTAGCACTGATGATTCCGGTAGTTACTGTATTATCTAGTCCAAGGGGGTTGCCGATCGCGATCGCCCATTCTCCCGGTTGCAGTTGATCTGAGTTACCCAAAGCCACTGAAGGTAAATTCTGTGCCTGAACCTTGATAACAGCGACATCAGTTAATTCATCTTTTCCTAACACCTTACCTTGCAAGGTGCGCCCATCCTTAAGTGTCACTGTCACCGTATCAGCACCATCTACCACATGGGCGTTAGTGAGAATCCGACCATCGGCACTGATGATAAAACCTGAACCAGTACCCCGTTCTACCCTTTCTCCTGATTGTGGCAGTTGGGAACCAAAAAAGCGGCGAAAAAACGGATCGTTAAATTCATCTGGTATCCGGGTTCTTACCGTTCGGGAAGAGTTAATCCGCACTACTGCTGGCCCGACCTTTTGCACCACCTGTGTCACAAAGTTAGGATCTGTAGCGGCTGGTAATGGGGGAGCGGCATTTACTCGACTAACTGCCAAATTAGATGCACTCTCAGACACCTGCTGAGAATGTCCAGCTATATAGCCGCCTGCCAATGTCATACCTGATCCCAACAGCACCAGCGATAGAGAGGCGGCAGCCTTTTTCCAGGGTGCTCGATTATGGTATTTGGCATCAGCGGTATTATGTAAAATGCTATTTGATGGGTGTTCTCTGTCGCGAGATTCGTTTTGCATTTGCTGTCTGGAAAAATATTTAGATGTATTACTAATGTAGATATGATTTATGACAGTTTTGTTGCAGACGTATTGCGTTGTTGTGAAAGGTTTGATATTTTACTTATCGCATTCTACATTAACTGAACTGTATTGGAATATAGTCATTCGTAGGGGTGCACAAATGTGCGCCCAAATTGCTTGTTCTATCGATGTCTGAAGGAATAAAATGGCACAGGGTAAAATCTTACTTAAGCCTGGCACTTTATGGACAAGTGTCAAAGAACAGACTGAACATGCTTTACAATGTGGGGCACTGCTGTCAATCCCGACAGATTTTGAATTTGTTGAACAGGATAACGTGCGCTTTTTAGTGCGGATTTTGTCTAACTTGAATCGCAAAAAAGCAGCCAAGGAGAAACAGGAAAAACAATCTGCTACATCTGGTCAAGAGTTTAATCCTTTCTTGCCTTATGAAAAAGATTTATTTGTGACGGATATCTCCGATACCCATGTATGTATTTTAAATAAATTCAATGTTGTTAATTATCACCTGTTAATCATCACCCGTGCTTTCGAGGAACAGGAAAGCTTACTCACCCTGGAAGATTTTACGGCTATGTGGGCATGTCTGGCTGATTTGGATGGTTTAGCATTTTACAACAGTGGCAAAACCGCAGGTGCTAGTCAGCGACACAAGCACTTGCAATTAGTTCCCTTACCACTTGCACTTTCAGGCCCACAGGTTCCTATTGAACCTTTACTAACAGCAAAATTTCAGGACTCAAACATAACTTTACCAGGACTTCCTTTTATACATGCTTTCGCCCCCCTAGATCCTCATTGGGCGCAGTCGCCATTAGCAGGGGCCCAAGCAACACTGGAAATTTATCGCACTTTGCGTCATGCTGTGGGTTTAGATGCAAGGGAATCTGGTGCTTACAATCTGCTAGCGACACGAGAATGGATGTTGATCGTACCGCGATCGCAGGAGCATTTTCAGTCTATATCTGTGAATTCATTAGGATTCGCTGGTGCTTTGCTAGTGCGAAACGCAGCAGAAATGGAGGTTCTCAAAGCCCAAGGGCCGATGACCATCCTCAAGAATGTTGCTGTATCCTAATTAAGTTAGTGCGATATCTGTCTTTAAAAGTTCGTACCCACTTAAACAAGTGATAGCCTCTACAGTCCTATTACCTACCCCCTACAAGCAGAAAAACCTATGCCGAGAAATTCACTAGCAATTCTGCAACGCCTTTTTATTACTGCCCAACGTTTCATTGATAGCCGTCATTAATAACTCATTTAGAGGAATTCCTGCTGCTTTCGCCATAGAGGAAATCACGCTTTTGGGGGCAAAAGAACAATACAACCCAGCTTCTAAGAACCAAGGTTCACCCTTTGGGTCGATGCGGAAGTCAAATAAACTGTAGTGGCGACAACCCAAAGCTTGATGACACTTCTTAGCCACTTGCTGAACCTTTTGGGTAATCGGATCGTTAGGGTCTACAATCCAAGATTTGATATTATCTTTTGCGGCGAAATGCAAGTTGCCATCATCTGTTTGTTTGAGTTTATCAGCATAGCTGCGGATGGGTTTTTCGTGAGGATCTACCAGATACTCTTCAAGGGGTAAACCCACTAGCTCCCCGTCTTTGACAATAACGCCGCATCTGACTTCTCGACCGAGTTCGATGAATTCTTCTACGATGACCTCAGAACCATATTCAAATGCTTTCTTCAGAGCAGCGTCATAGTCAGTAGCTTCTGTGACTAAGGTCACCCCTAAAGAGTTGTCGGAACTTACGGGTTTGATAATTGCTGGAGGTGTAATTGTCGGAACGTCTCCTTGACGAAGTAGTTCTCCACGAGGCACTTTCACCCCTGCTGCTTCGACAATTGCTTTGGCTCTAGCTTTGTGTGCCGTTATTGCCATAATATCTTGAGTATTACCAATGTAAGGGATCTTCAGCAGGTCAAATAAGGCGCGGTAGTGAGTCATTCCAGGAATACAAAACATTTGTGGTAACACGAGGTCAATGTTTTGCGCTGTTAGAAACTGTATGGCATCAGACAGAGGAATCGGTTTGGTAACAGCAATATCTTCTCGACTGAGCGAGGGAGGAAATCGCCACTGGCGATCGGGTGTGATGTATGCAATCTGAAAATCATAGCGCGATCGATCTACTGTTGCTGCCAGACAGTCTTGGGCATAAAGGCGTGACAAATCACAGTAAAAATCATTGTATGCAGACCCAACTAAATGAAGGATACGAAGTACTGACATGATTCCTCTTCCTAACTTAATTACGAATTACAAATTCTTTTAATCGCCACCTAATTCAACTAGTTTGCCAATGTTGAAGTCTATTTTTACCCAGCCTTTGAGTTGTTGGAGATTCTTTAGTAAAAGTAAGGGAATCTGCCAGTGATGCAAAGTAAAAAATGGCACTGGGTCATCAAGGCAGTAGATCGCATCAGTGCCTCGTACTAGGGTATTAAGCGATGTTTGCAATTGTTTCCAGGAACGGATACCAGTTAGTCGCCAGATTTCGTGATATATCCAGTAGGTGGGCTTGCTACTTGCTAGGGGTTCCAGAGGTGCATCTAGGGGAGTCTTACCAAAATAGGCGTTTGCAACACCAGGGTGATTGTAGAACATTGTGATTGCTGAATGCGTGCGGGGATTGCATTCAATAGCGTAAGCTGTACCGTCTTCAGTTTGGATAAAATCGAAAGACACTTGTCCAGTCAATCCCAAACTTTTGACAAAGTGTTGCACCCATTCACGGATTTGGGGATTTTCGACATTTTCATAGTTAATCTGAAAGGCAGAAGAGTTTGAACAGCAATGCAATCTTAATTCCCCGTTCCGCACTGTACTATGAGTGCATAATTCTTTGCCAGGAATAAACTCTTGCATAATCCAAGGTTTTTCTGGACTGATGGGTAAACTGTTGACAAAAGCTGCGGTCTCTTCTGGAGTGTCACAAGGAAGTTTGGTTAAATCTAAGCGGCGAACGGAGTCGTAAGATATACTTTTAAGAATATATTTGCGGGTTTCTTGACTAAAATCAAAGTTAATAACTTGTTGAGGATCTGTGATTTTAAATGACTTGGGAACAGATAAACCAAGCGATCGCGCCTGATCAGTGAAGGCAAATTTATCATCCAACATCTTGGTTATATTTGCATCAAAATGGAAAACTTCGCAGTATTCCGATAATGCAGGCTTTGCTAAAGAGTCATAATAGCTGGCGACAGGACTGCATACAGGTACGTAAACATCAACCTTTTCTTTCTTGACGATTTCTACTAGCGCCTGGATATAGCCTTCTGGATCTTCTTGCGGAGCAGGAACTGTGTAAAAACGACTCACCGCCTTTGAGAATCTATGGCCAGACAACCAGTATTTGTGACCTTCAATCAAAATAACTCTATGTCCTGCTGCATGGAAAGAGCGGGCAAGTTGCAATGCTTTAGTCATCTTGGCTCCACTTACCAAGATAGTCTGAGGATGAGCAGCTACGACAGCTTTTTTCGTAAACGGTGATTTTACAATGCCCCACAGCAAAGATATCAACACTATAAAAGCATTGAGCGGCAAGGCTATTAGTAATAATGTCAGAGTACCGAGAGTCTTGAATAGAGCCACTACCTTTACCCTGACACCAGTTGAGGGCGTTGTAGATTGAGGCAGAGATAAGGAGACTGATTGTGCCATAAGTTTTTGGAAGTAGAAGGAGCAGGGGAAGCAGGGGACGCAGGGGGAGAAAGAATTGTCCCTTTGTCCCCCGATCTCCTTTTCTCCTGATTACGCCACGCGTCTAATCAGGGTGATACCATCTCGTATGGGTAATAGAACTTGCTCTACACGAGGATCGGTGGCGACAACACGGTTAAACTGAGCGATCGCTTCACCATTGGCGGTGCGTTGTTCGGATGGTAGGTATACTTGTCCCTGCAACAAAGTGTTATCCACGCAGATTAACCCGTCAGGAGCCAGCAAGCCACTATCCAAGATGGTCTGGAAGTACTCTACATACTCCTTTTTATCGGCATCGATGAAGATCAGATCAAATGATTCTTTTCTTGCAGCGAGCTTGTGGAGTGTCTCTAAAGCAGGTGCTACTTCCACAACGATTTTGTTACCGTGGGGAGACTCACTAAAGCAAGCTTGAGCAAATTGAGCTACATAAAAGTCAACTTCACAACCGATGAGTTGCCCATCGGTTGGTAGTGCCTCTGCCATTGCCAAGGCTGAATATCCTGTGAACATTCCTACTTCTAGAATGCGCTTTGCCTTGGTCATGTGAACAAACATTTTCAATGTCTGTCCTTCCAGATGTCCTGACAGCATCTCTTGTTCTAGTTGGCGCACTGTTTCACCATCGCTGAAACGTTTGCTCCAGTCTTCTTTACTGGTTTTTTGCGCCAATGCTGTCAATGCACTCGATTCCGGGGTGGTGTAGTCATCCAGATAGGGATCTAAACCTGCGGCTAATTGAACTCCCTGACGCAGAGAATCTAATATCTCTACGGGAATCTTACTCTCTTCTGCTAATTTGAGGGTTTGCTGTAGCTGGGCTACTAAGATGCTGTGTGGCGTTATTGGTCTAGCTGTTTCTCGTCCTAAAACACTCGTCATGTCTTCACACTCCCAATAGCTTGGCTTCTTGACTTTCAATGTATGCGTCAACACCTTCTCCGCCACGAGGGTATCTAGCACAAAGACGTTTATGTTCAGCTAAAGCAGCATCTAGTTCTTCACGAGTCAGATCGTTGACAAAGAAGCACTCACCAATCGGACAAGGCATGGCTGCACGTAATTTGCCATCTCGTGTCAAGCTTATAGACTGGGTTGCATCCCACAATAAATCCTCATCTAGTAGAGGATGATCGAGTGATAAACCTATACGACTCATCAAGTTTAGGATGCGATCGCGCTCCCCTGTTGGAATATAGCCCCGTTGTGCTGCAATGGTTGCAGACAAAGCCATATCTATATTGACCGCGTGACCATGATATAGCGGTACGCGAGGCGCTAATTCTAGGGTAGGACTCCAAGTGTGACCATAAGCAATGACGCGATCGAGGTCTATTTCATGCAAGTTTGGAGTCTCTAACTCCAGCATGGTTTTGATTGCCTCGTAGTTGAGTTTATGGGCAATCTCTTTGAGTTCTGGTGTCCCATTCACGTGTCCAAAGTGAGTGGAAAGAAGTTCTTCGCCATATTCGTATAGCAGTTCAAAGACTTCAGAGTTAGCAACTACAGCGATTTTCACTAACTCTGCCATCCCATTACGAACTTGAGCCGTTGGCAAAGTTTTCAAGAATGAGAAATCGAGGATCACTTTCAAAGGTGCATGATATGCTCCCAAGCGATTTTTCAACTTGCGATGATTAACTGCTACCTTAATCGCTACACCTGCATCGATTAAACCAATCAATGTGGTAGGAATGCGAATATAGTTACTCTTGCGACGGTAAGAAGCGCAAGCAAACCCAGCCACATCAGTAATTAGACCACCACCGACGACTAAGACTGGTTCCTTACGAACTAAGCCAAAGTCCGAAAAAGCGTCAACAATTTTCTCAAAGCTTGCAAGGGTTTTAGCTGGCTCTGTAATGATGATGGGAAATACTGTGAGATCAATGTCATAGTGTCTAAAATATGACTTTATCTGCTTTCCATAAAGTTCATAAACATTAGCATCAATTACAGTTAGACAACGACCAAATTTCGCATAGCTTTCTGCAATTTCTCTATTTTTAATATCAAATGCACCGTTCACATAGACAAGGCTAAAATCGATTTTTTCGTAACCTTGCACGTGAAATGCAGCTTCCGTAGCTTCAAAGGATGCTTGAACTTTATTCATGTCTGTTGACCTTTATTTATTGCAACTAAAAAATTGGCAGATTATCGGTGATGATTCCGATTTACCCTAATGCACTTCAGCAACAAATTATGCTCTTTATCGTTTTAGATTAAAGTCATGACAAAATTAGCTTTCAATAAAAAGCTAACACTTATTGCTGACTGGCAATGTTTTTAAACAACACCATTCATTTGAGTAAATTCTGTAAGTGGGTTAACCTTTAATTCGGCTGAACCTCAAACTAGTCAACTAGTCTCACGAGCAATATATTGGTATATTACTTGCCTATATCTTCCGAGATTGTTGACTTTAAATTTGGGAAATTCATCTTAATTAAGATTTATTCCACTATGTTTAACTCTAATGGCTTTCCAACTGTACGGTTCCGCAAAACTTCTACCCTAGAAAACTGCTCGTATCGTTGATCTCCAAGCTTCAATTTGAGATTAGAACCCTGATTAATCGTTAGTTCGCTGTTCCTTTGCATTAGTATCAAACCTTATATCACTAAACTCGCTACATTCTATTTGCTTCAAAATGAAAGTAGAATCCCTCTTTCATTCAGTCAAGTCAATGCCCAGTATTCAACATACCTACCTCAGTAATTCTTGAAAACTCACAGAATTTAGATATATCTGAGTTACTAGTAACAAAACTTTAGATTTTATTAAGGAATGGTTGGGTGTTAAAAAATTTCTAAGTTTGCTTGAACTGGCTTTAAAGTTCTAAATTTAAGTTATTTTAGCTTAAACTAGCAAATAATTCTCTGATTAGTAACTTAAAAGCACAACACAAATCATAACATTAGAACTATACAAATCATAACATAAGTAAATTAATTTAAGTCAATCCACCATGCGAAGTGTACTGAGTAAGCAGGTATTTTTAATAAAATATGTCTAAAGATAGATATATATAGCAGTTATATTTAAGGGACTTACCAGTAATAAAATGCCCCGCCGTCGATGAAAACCCTCTTTTGCGAAAGTGTCAAAGTATAACAAAGTAAGATTCTTTCTGCTCAAAGGGGGAGTTTCTGGCTGGCGCTTACTGTTTTTTCATTGGTGTCGGGGTTTCATCTTTTGGTAGCTTCTGTTTTAGCTCTCGATTCCAAAGCTTTTGCCACAATAAACTTACCGAATTGACCTTTTTTAGGTTCCATAGCTGGAAAGATCAGGTAATACAACCTGAGAATTACCCTCACCTCCACAATTAACAGTCAAAGTGATAATTTCGGCATCTCGTAAATTGTCGCTAGTTATGACTGCACCGTTTCCAGAATTCATCGCATAGGCTGGAAAGCACGCTGCACTTAAACTTAGACGCAAGGCGTTACCTTTAGTAATTCGCGCACAAGTCGGTTGCAGTTGAATTTTTGTGGAGACATTACTTGCACTATCTCTACAATGTACATAACCTTGGGTCAAATTATACACGCGCCCATCAGGATGGACTTCTGATAGCACCGCACACAAATCATAGCTAGGTTGGTCGGCTGTACATGAGATTTTTGCCATCACATCTCCTGCCAAATGTAAATTTTCTACCAAAGGTTCACTAGTGTAAGTTAAGACATCGAAACGGCAATCAATATGCGATCGCTCAAATACACCCGCAGGAATTGCTGCATGACCACCCACAGCCGGAACTGGCCGCCAAGGATCATGAACTAATACATCTGAGGACATGGAGCATGGGGCATTGGAAAGGGTTCCAGAGTCTTCACGGATGCTGGCAAGTCCAGTTGTTGACAAAAAATAGAATTTATGAGTTGGTGTAGGTAAATTGGGGAAAGTGCGCCAGATATTACTTCCCATCTCAAATAGGCAAACAGGCGATTCCTGAAGTAATCCTGTCTCTACACCTTTGAGAAACTGATCAAACCAGCGGACTTGCATCTGATCTACTGGACTCGCCGCTTTGATACCAAAGTCAATTTCACCAACTTTGCGACCCCAAGGCAAATGCGCCCAAGGCCCGACTAACAAATGTTGGGGTTTAGTGTTACGGGTTGCCATATCCTTATATAAATGCAAAGTGCCGCGCAGGTAGGTATCAAACCATCCTCCGATGTGGAACATAGGCAAATCAACAGCTTGCAAGTGCTGTTTAGGCGAAAGTTTTTCCCAGTATGCATCTGCTTGGGAATGTGTCAGCCACTCATGATAAAAGGAATCAGGGGCAAGTTGCTGGAGAGTTTCTGGATTAGTCAAAGGCAGATTCCGAGAAGCGGCAAATAAGGCTTGATAGGCTGTTTTATCCCCTCGCAAACGGGCGCTTTCTGTAGCTAATTGAATTGCCCAAGCGAGATTAGTTTGTAAACAGAATGCATCTCCTTCATAAGCCCAATCTGTGTACAAATCATAGCCAATCATCGCAGGGCAAATTGCTGTCAGGGCACTGGGCTGATTAACTGCGGCATATAGCTGAGTCATTCCTTGATAAGAAAAACCATACATGCCAACTTTGCCGTTGCTAGAAGGTAGACTTGCTGCCCAATTTACAGCATCTTCGCCATCTGTAATTTCGTGAGTAAATAGCTGGAATTCGCCTTCAGAAGTGCCACGTCCTCGGACATCCTGAATTACTATGATGTAGCCGTGGGAAGCATACCAAGTAGGATGGGCATAGACAACAGTAGATGCGATCGCTCGTCCGTAGGGTTGTCGCATCAATAATACAGGAAACTCACCATCAGCATCGGGGCGATAGATGTCTGCATCCAAGCGGACTCCATCGCGTGTTTGCATGGAGGCGGTTTGTTTAGGAAGGACTTTGAGCATAGAACAAGATCGGGGGAATTTAAAAAACAGGTAAACTATGTAGCGATCGCTGTTGCTTGGGCACTATTCGGATAAGCGTTTTTTCCTCCCCTGCTCCCCTCACCAGATCAATTTCTTAAGCAAGCAGTATTGTTTAGTTGATAGCTGCTAATTTTCTCTCTAGGTCAAATAAAAAGCCGTGGATATATTCCTCAGTCCATTCGGCACCATAGAAGCGTTTGAACATCCCTCGTGCGGGGTCTTTTTCAGCCCGATATCGTAGGTATCGCAGTTGGGCTTGCTCAATGGCTGCTAAATTTTGGGAATCTGTTACAGCCTCTGCCTGCTCGACAAAATCCAGATAAGCTTTCAAATAGTCTTTAAAAGCGGCAAACACCTGAGTTTCTACTACAGCCGTTTCTTGGGGACGAGTCCACAGAAAAGCCGGAGAGAAAAAGGGTTGTGCTTCTTCTGGAAAATCTCCTCCCCAAGATAGATGCTGTTGATGACTGTGGAAAATGGGCAGAATTGGTTCGGTATATTTTGCCTGATATGCTGGATCATCCCGAAATAAAGGCTGCATATCCAAAGCAATTAGATGTCCTCCTGGCAATGTCACCAAATCTGCCCCAAAAAACGGTAAATCGTAGTTGAGGCGGGGGAAAATCACAAAATTCAGCACTTGCAGCGAATTGCCACCCTGTACGTGAGCTGCACGAATTTGCCGCAATTTTGCGGTTTGAAAAGCATAACTAGTAGTTACAACCTCTTCCTGATTTTTGCCCTTGCCCACAACAGCGCTCTTAGACTCAAACCCAGTGGGGATAGGATAGGGTTCTAAATCCAAGCGCGATCGCATGTAGGCGATCGCATAATCGAGAAATGGTTGATAGAGTGTCACGTCGCTTCGCTCCGAATTAAAAATTAAAAATTAAAAAACTTCTGCCTCCTGCCTCCTGCCTTCATCTTTTGCTGGCAGCGACTGCTAGGGGAACAGCATCTTCAAATAAGAATTCATGGAGAAAGCGCTCTGCCCAATCATGACCAAAGTAACTGCTAAACAAACCAGATGCTGGATCGCGGTCTGCACTATATTGGTCATAGTCTTTTTGGGCTTTGACAATCCGCTGGATATCTTCAGGATCTTGGAGCGGTTTTGCATCTGCTAACATTTGCCAATACAAGTTTAAATAATCCTGAAAAGCTTCAAAGACTCGCGTTGCTACTGTTTCAGGATCGGTTTTGGCAAACAATAAATACTTAGAAAAATACTGATTGGCATCGTAAAACTTCATTTCTAAGTTTTGCGCCAAATCAGGGTATTTATCATGAAGAGATTTCAGCGGAACTATATATTTTTTTTGATATTCTTCATCCTGAAATAAAGGCTGAAAGTCAAGCACAATCAGATTTTTGACTTTACCAAAGGATAAAAAATCAATCCCTAACAGAGGTAGATCGTAGCCATGACTAGGATAAACCACGCTGTTAAAAATTTGGGCACTCTCCCCGGCATCAATGTAGGTATAACGGATTTTCCGCAACTCTTGACATTGGTAACACCAACTGCGAATAGTTGCTGGGTTTCTGCCGCGATCGCTAACTTTGAATTCCAAACCAGGGGGAATGACCCTACTTTGTAAATCAAACCGCTGAAATAGCTCTTTTTCTAAAAATTCCAGGAAAGGCTTATACATGGAGCATGATTTGTTAACCCTTGCATGAAAATAAGTGATGACAATCATGCACGTCTCATTTATGAGAAACAAAGCAACATTCCTTAATGGGGCATTGGTCATTGGTCATTTTGCAAAGTACTTCTCTTGTTTCCCCATTCCCCATTCCTAACGCCTAGCATGATTCCGACTGATCATTTGCTCCAGCAGTTCTTGGGAAACACAACGACGCTCAGAACAATAAGTCATCAAGTTGACTCCGTTCATCATTCGTACCGTACTCACCCTGACCCGAAAATCATCCGTAACAAACCAACAACGTTCCTGACCTTGATTATTGTCATAGTCAGTATCAATCGTCAGCACTCCATCATCTGCAAACTGATACCGGCTCACAACCGGAATGCTCTCAACATAGCCTTGGTTGCGGATCAGTTTTCCAGAACGCCCTGTCTCATTGGGAACATCAACCAAAATGGCGGCATTATCGGTATTAGGTAACCTGGTATCTAGGTTAGCTTGCCATGCAAAACTAGCACCGCCTGTTGCTTTAGTAGGGTCTATCCCTTGCGCTGTACAGACTTCTTGGACTTTAGGATCATCCTTTTCCATGACTTTAATGATCAAATTCGACTCCCCCGACTCATCTGCCGCCGAGTCAAAATGATGAACGGAGCGTTCCGTAAACCATGTTCCCTCACTTTTACGGAAGAAGTCGATCATTGTCAAGGGCGGTATTAGATACATCTGTTTTGAAACCTCGTTTTATCAAAATTTTGGCGTTATTGAATACTGAGTGATGAGATGAAGTCCCGATTTAGCTAAAGTGTAGATTAACTCCAAAAGTTATATTTTAATCAGCTGATGACAAATACTGAAATTCAACTTATTACTAGCGAACGTCCCAGCCCAACTCCAGAAATTTTAACAGCCCTCAAAGCAGGAATCCCTGTGGATTGGGCCGATTTGTACCAATTCAATCTGAGGGAAGTCGATTTAAAACAAGCTAACTTGAGTAAAGCCAAGCTACTAGGAGCCGACCTCAGTGAGGTAGTCTTGATTAATGCCGATTTAAGTGGGGCAGATTTGCGAGGCGCTAATCTGCAAGGAGCCGATTTGAGTGGGGCTAATTTTCAGGGAGCCTATTTAAACCGTGCTAACCTCCAACAAGCAAATCTCAGTGGTGCAAATTTGGAGGGAGCTAAACTCCAAGTAGCGCGTTATGATGCACATACAAAATGGCCCCAAGAATATAACTACAAAGCTTCGGGAGCGGTGGGGCCAGGTGCTAATCTCAATGGTGCTTTTCTCAATACAGCTTCTTTACGAAACGCAGATTTACAAGGTGCTAATCTGCGTGGAGCCTACTTGAGTGGCGCTGACTTGACAGGAGCCAATTTGCAAGATGCGGCTTTGAGCGGCGCTGACTTGACGAAAGCTTATTTGACAGGGGCTTGCTTGCGGAATGCGCGATTGACTGGAGCCGATTTGCGGAATACAGACCTGCGAGCAACTGACCTCAGGGACGCAGAGATGGAGCATCTTCAAAGTATTGCTGGAGCAGATTTTACTCTTGCTCAAGGACTCACAGAAGCAACTAAAGCTATGCTTTTCAGCCGTCCATATTCAGAACTCGACGTTTGGAATGCCTACACCCGCACAACAACTCGTGAGAGTTTGAGTTCTTTACCGTGCCAATTTTAGATTTTAGATGCAGGCCGCACTTCTTGTCGGCGAAAGAAATCCAAAATTCAAGTTGGGCTGGAAGCACACCAAAGGTGACCCAAAATCCAAAATTGTTTGATCTGATGTTCTGTAGGGAGTTTACAACGGCTGCCAGTTCTTTTTCAGGAGCGCTAAAAATGTAGCGTATCCTTCGGAAAAACCGGGCGGATCAGGTAGAACATATTGTGGAAATTCTTTATACGATCGCCAGGGTTCCGAAGCATTATGCCGCAAATGTAAAGCACATTCTGAGGAACCTGGTAATCGCCAAGTCATTTGGCCAGTTGGTATATCAGTCACAAATGTCTCCTAATCTCGAAAAAGTTGATCTTTTCTTCCAGATTTTGGCAGATTAGCCGGATATTTTGCTCAAATTTAAGGTAAAATAATATATTGGTTATTGTGAAAAGAAGTTTTATTACAATATTCCAAATAAACCCATCCATATAGCTATTGTGGCAACAAGTCTTCTAAAGCAGCTCCAATAACTCGGTGATCCTCATCTTGTCTGAGTTGGTTCAGCGCTGCTTTGGCTTCCGGCTCATTAAATCGTTTGAGGGCATAGCTAACTCGCACGCGCATCCGCCAAGATTTATCATTCACTAACGTTAGTATTTGGGATAATGCCGCAGCATGTTGGGCAGAATCAGCTAGTAAGCCGAGTGCATCAACAGAAGATTCCTGAACTGTGAAATCTTCATCTTTTAAACCCTGAACGCAGATGTCAAATAGTTCTTCAGGGCAATCCATTTCAGCGATCGCAGCCAAAATGCTCCGCTTAACTAGCCAGTGGTCATCCTGATAAAATGCCACAACTAGGTGAGAAACCGCGACTCTGCCAAATAACGATAAAGAATTTGCCGCCTCAGCTCGCACGTTAGGGGTATCGTCGAATTTCATAATTTGCATCAAAGCAGCAAAGGATTCCGCTGATTGTTGGTTACCCAAACCCCTGGCCACAAATGAACGCACCAAAAATTCTGAGTCATGAAGTTTACTTGTTAGCAGAGGAACTGCAACTTCTGATTCATAATTATTAAGAGCTGCGATCGCCTTTAGCCGATAGTGAAAATCTGGGTTCTTCAGTTCAGCTTGGATTTTATGGATTTCCATAGGTGCATTTGGTAGAGCTATTCTTTACTTTATTTTACAGATGTCAAAAAATAGCGATCGCATTCTAAGAATATTGAATCAAGGGCATTAGGCATTGCATTATGTCATTCCCCTCACTTTCTACTCCCCGCTACCCACCAATGACTCAATTAAGCGAAACTGTCAAAGAATTAATCACTAAAGCTAGAATTGTCAGCTTTGCTGAATGGGAACAATCCCATTCAAAAGCAGGAATCGCCATATTTCAAACTGCGGATGATGCTCGCTGCTATTTAAGTGACGAAGATTTATTGCAGATTAAAACCTTGTCACCCAATAATTCAGCCTTGATTCCTGTTGCTCAGTTGCTACGCGATCGCGCCGCCGAAATTGTGGATGAAGCTAGAGAGCAGGTTTTAGCAATCTATCCTGAAATTACCCAACCTGGAGGTGGACTTTATCCGCCTGAACGCGCCCAAGCTTGCTGGCGAGATTTTTGGCATTTTCTCCGTTGTATTACCTATGGCATAGCAGGTGGGCACGCTGAGTATACCAATCCCACAGGACTGCACTATATGAATTTGCTCTATCAAGAATTACAAGTTCCAATAGAAGCAATGGTCTTAGGCTTAAAAAGCATCAAGGCTGCTAGTTTGAAACGCTGCCAAGCCAATCAGCAGGAAACTCTTGCTCCCTATTTTGACCACTTAATTATCCAACTAGCTACTTTCCAAATTCAGTAAGTAAGTGGGCGTGAATAATCAAATTGACTCGTAGTAAGCGCTAGAACCGTTTACTACGAGTCAATTTAATTAATTTTACATTGCGTAACATAGTTTGATTTATTCTTGCCCACTTACCAAGATAAACTTCCGTAACTCAGCACTATTAATACTCTTGGTCAAGGTAAAACACAATACCATTACCTGTATCCCAATCGCAAATCAGATACTAAAAAAAAGCTGAAATTTCTCTAAACTATTATTTAACTTAACAAATTTTAATACATATGGCTTCGGCATCGTATCAGAATGTGTAAAGGCAAACGATGTAAAAACTTAAATCATCAAGACTAATAAGGATTAAAAGTCGCAATGGCCTCTCCTTTGTCACAAAGATGTAAAGTTTTTTAACATCTGCTGAATATTCTTCTCATAAAATTTAGTTGTTAACTGGGAGATAGTTTGAATGGCTTTTGGACCAGCATCACGATTAGGGGTTGCTCTGTTTGAAGATACCGATCCCATTGATCTGTGGCCAAGTCGCTCTAATGAGGAAGTTGAAACCGTAATTAGATCCGTCTACAAGCAAGTTCTAGGCAATGCTTATGTAATGGAGAGCGAACGGCTTACCGTTCCTGAATCCCAACTCAAAGGGCGTGAAATTAGCGTCCGTGAGTTTGTGCGTCAAGTCGGAAAGTCGGAACTTTACCGATCGCGGTTTTTTGATAGTGTCCCTCGCTATCGGGCGATTGAATTAAATTTCAGACATTTTCTTGGTCGTGCCCCATTGGATCTAGAAGAAACGCGTACACACAGCACTATTCTGGATACAAAAGGTTTTGAAGCTGAGATTGATTCATATTTAGATAGCGACGAATACCAAGAGACCTTTGGCGAAAACATTGTGCCTTATATTCGCGGCTACAAAACCGAAGCTATCCAGGGTTTGGTTCAGTTTACCCACTTGTTCCAATTGGTACGTGGTTCTTCTAGCAGCAGCCTGAAAGGTGACTTAGCTGGTAAACAGCCAAAATTGAATAGTCTGGTAATTCAAAGTACGCCCAGCGTTGTGATTTCACCAGCCAGCAAGGGTGCTGCATTCCGTAACCCAACATCTACTCCTCGCACTCGTCAAGGCGTGGGATCTGGTGAGGGCGGTAAAACCTACCGGGTTGAAGTCACTGGCTACAAAGCAAATGTGGTAAATAACATTTCCAAGTTTCGCCGCAGTAACCAGGTCTATTTCGTGCCATACGATCAGCTTTCACAAGAGTATCAACGGATTCACAAGCAAGGCGGTGTGATTGCTAGTATTACTCCTGTCAACTAGACAATCTATCCACAAACTGAGCTTGGGAAAAAGATAAATCAGAAGCTGAGAATAGAGCTATTGCAGACTAGCTCTACTGAAAAAAAATAGAAAATTGGGATTAGAGATTAGAGATTAGAGATTGGGGAAGAATTTCCGCCGTCCTTGGTCTCCAATCACTAATCCTCAGTGTTCATCATTCAGAAAAAGTTAGCCAAAGCGATCGCTGATCTGAAGTTTGATCGATTCCGCTGTCAGTTGTCATATACGAAGATATCTAACCCACTTTAAAAAACTAAAGTTTTACAAATGCTAGTCAGTAGCAAAAATAACTGACAACTGATGCGAAATTCTACCTCCATAAGCGGTAGGATGCTCAAAAAATTCATTTAATTCACGTTTTTCAGGAGATACTTCAATGTCACTTTGGGCTATTGATTCACCGAAGGTTGAGCTGCGTCCCAACACCAGCGAAAGTGAATTACAAACACTGATTCGGGCGGTTTACAAACAGGTTTTGGGCAATGCTCACTTGTTGGAAAGTGAGCGACTAGCTACTGCTGAATCGCAATTACGCGATCGCAAAATCAGCATCCGTGAATTCGTCAACATCATTGCTAAATCAGAACTCTACCAATCCCTGTTTTTCAACTCTTCATCTCAGTATCGGTTTATTGAACTGAACTTCAAACACCTGCTAGGTCGTCCTCCTGCCGATCAGGCAGAAATTTCCGAACACGTCCGCATCTATAACGAACAGGGCTATGATGCTGAGATCGAATCCTATATCGATAGCGACGAATATCAGCAGAATTTTGGCGATAATATTGTTCCTTATCCTCGCACTACTAGCTCCCAAATAGGAATTAAGAATGTTAGTTTTAACCGCACCTTTACTTTGCTCAGAGGTGTAGCTAGTAGCGATAGCGATCGCAAAGCCAAGCTGATCAGCGATATAGGTTCAAACTTACCCACATCCATCAAGGCTCCCGTCGCTGGTTCTAGTGTAAGCAGCACCAGCAAACGCTTCTTGATTAAGGCGGTTAAAGGTTCCGCTAATCTGCGTACTCGTCTGGGCAACCTCGAATATGTAGTTAATTACAACCAACTGTCTGGGCAAGTGCAAAACATTCATAGAACGGGCGGCAAAATCATCAGTATCACTGAAGTTGCTTAGATTTGTCTAAGTAAGGGGCTGGGGACTGGGGAGAGAATAATAACTCAGCACTCAGCACTCCTAAATGCAGTTGTGGTCAAGGAGGCTAGCATATAGACTGGGAGAATAACTTAAAATCCAAGATATATTTTGGATTTTAAGCTACTTTTTAAAATCACTTTTCTAATGGAAATTACTGAATTCTTTGAACTTTCAATTGGACGATGGCGATCGCAGCGTAGCGGTCATCATTTAGCATTCGCCCATTTTGAACAAGTGTTGTCTGACATTAACATTGAGTCTTTATCCACCGATGATCCGGCGGTACTAGCAATCTGTCAATTGTATAACACTGACCCCAGCAGTATCACCCACCCCTTTCGGATGACTTGGGAAGGTGAGTCAGACTGGGACGATAAACCAATTTCTGGTAGTACCGTGCTGGTGCCAATTCCCAGTGTCGAAAATCCTTCTAGCGGCAAACTCTTGCGGGACAAGGGATACGCCGAAACAATCCCAGCAGTCGCTAAATATCATCTAAGTGACGATGGGATTTTTACCCTGCTGACAGAGTATGAACTCGCTGCTGCTGAGGAACGCATTTGGTTTGCTACCCCAAATCTGCGATTTCGGGTAGCGACAATTAAGACCAGTGATGGTAAAGGCGTGACAACAGCTTCCTTTTCTTCAGAAATTCGTTCTTTGTCAAGTTCAACCAGTTAGCAAATATCAGGTTAAAACATAAAAGGAATCATCTAGTTTTGTCACTCCTGAGGTTGAATATGACGATAGCGCCCAGTGAATCTAGCACCAACGCTAGCGATTTGCTCACCTTAGCCTGTTGGATGGCAGGAGATTTTAGCAACTACAAACAATCTTTTGCCAATCCCCAACTTTACGCTCACATTCACATTTTTTTTCGTCCTTTACCAATTGAATTTTTTTCTGCCATCGGTTTTTATTCTGAACAAGCATATGACCACGATTTATGGACACCCTATCGCCAGGGAGTACATAGACTAGTCGATTTGGGCGATCGCATTTATATCGAAAATTACAGTTTGAAAGACCCTATGCTTTATGCAGGTGCTGCTCGTGAATTAGATATCCTCAAAACCATCACCCCAGAGAGCATTGAACGGCGTTATCACTGTTCGATGGTTTTCCAACGAGAAGGTGAAATGTTTCGAGGGAGTGTAGAGCCGGGCAATCAATGTCTGATTAAGCGCAATGGATGCCAGACATATCTTGTCAGCGAAGTAGAAGTAACCGAGCATACTTGGATAAGTCTAGATAAAGGTATGGATATTGAAACCCACGATCAAATATGGGGGTCAACTGCTGGCCCTTTGCGGTTTGAAAAACGGGCAAGTTTCGCTGATGAATTACTTGCAGTGAACGCATTATGTTGATTCAGCTTGAGTCTATTAAATCTAAAATGTTACCTCCACAGGCTGAAAAAAAGATGCGCTGCTGGATTCGCAGTCGCCACTTGATTTGTTCGGGTAACTTTTTTATATTCGAGACATTAGAATATACGACCATTGAAAGATTCTCTCAATGTGTCGCTTCTTTAGGAGGAACAGTAATATCCGTTGACCCCATTAATAAAATCTGGATGGGCGATCATCGTCAAGTAATTTTATATCAGGCAAAAGCCAGTTTACATACGCCTCATCATACTTTGAAACAATACTGGATAAAATACGGTGGTTTCTACACTAGATTTGATGAGCGTCCTTGAGAGTCGCTATCTTGCGGAAATCTTTCTGACAATCGTCTATATTGCAATTCAAAGTTAAGTTTTGAATTTTAAATACTCCCTAAAGGGGTTGACGGCTAATTGTTAATGTTTAATTGCTAATTGTTTACAATGATTAGCTGTTACTGATTAACAGTTAGCCGTCTCAGTTTGTTAGAAAATGTAACTAAAAGACTCCCCAAAACTTGATAAATTAATCATGACTGTAAAGGGAATTAGTAAAGCTTAGTCGTTAGTGGTTATTGGTAAAACTAAGCACTAATAACTAATAACTAACAACCATTTAGTATTGTTGGGCAGAAGTAACCAGCCAGATGAGAACAGGTTGAAAGCTATAGGCAAAAAGGTTTTTAGACTTTTGGCTTTTGAGAACCAGTTATTACTCTACGAGTTCTCCAAAGGAGTACAAGTCTCTTAACCCAACGCACTAGCTCTTTTTGACTTCTGCGATCGCGCAGCGTCTCGTAAGAGAAGCGGTACTAGCTCCCATTACCTTTAAAAATAGCCATTAGTCACTTTTACCGACATTAACCCTATGCAGACTTTCATAGACAACGGAACCAGACAAAGCCAATATCAAGCATTTCCCCAAACGGAACCCATAGAACTGTGGGCTAATGCTTCAATTGATGACATTGAAATTGTAATTCGGGCAGTTTATCGGCAAGTGTTGGGTAATGCCTACATTATGGAAAGTGAGCGGCTGATCGTTCCAGAATCCCAACTCAAGCAAGGGATAATCGATGTTCGTGAGTTTGTGCGTCAGATTGCCAAATCAGAGTTGTATCGCTCCAGATTTTTTGATAACGTTTACCGCTACCGGGCTATTGAACTAAACTTTAAGCACCTGCTGGGCCGCGCTCCCGATGACTACTCTGAAACGATACATCACAGCAATATTTTAGATGAGAAGGGTTTTGAGGCGGATATTGATTCTTATCTTGATAGCGACGAGTATCTAGATGCCTTTGGGGATAACATCGTGCCATATTACCGGGGTTATAAAACTCAAACAGGTAAAAAGATATTGGAATTTAGCAATATGCTGCAATTGCTGCGAAGCAACTCTAGCAGCGATAAGAACTTAGTAACGAATAATAAACCTCAACTGGTGCGATCGCTAATTACCAACACTCCTTATGGCCAATTGAAACCCACGGATGTTAGTGCAATATTTGCTGAAATATTCAAACCCAAGCCAGAAACTGCTGCTCCATTTAATACATTTTTTGCAGCTCCCACAGCAGCCGAACAAGACTTGCGGCAAAAGGTTCAAGAGCAAGATAGCCAGATTGCAACTTTGCAACAACAATTAGCAGACTTAAGACCCTTTGCCAGCATCGGTGCAACAAAATTTAGTAGTAGTTGGCAGACTTCCAGTTACGTAAGCAGCACAGACGAATATACATCTTTGCAACAGCAAGCTGACGCGCAGGCAAAACAGATTGCAGGTTTGCAAGAGCAAGTTGCTGATGCCCGTCGGTCTGCCACAATTGGGGAAGCGCGATTGAATAAGTGGCGCAGTCGCGTTTTTAATGGCTAATTTCTCTACTGTTTAGCTTCGTAGGATGCGTTTAATTGTTGACTGATGACTGTTAACCGTCAACAGTCATCAGTCATTAGGTAAATGTACAAATTAAATGCGTAACAGCTTAGAATGATCTCATCAAAAGATTCGCAGAAACATAAATGGACTGGATTACCCTACTGCGATCGCTACAGTCTGATTTTATTAAAAGGTTAACATCTGGTTCTCTGCTTCATTGTGAAACAGAAGGTCAACATAGTGAATTAACTATAATCTCTGGAGAGAGATTAAAGGCACTACGGGAATTTTGCTGGTTGATGGCTGAAAAATATAAACGTGTTTCGCCAGTCCGTGACGTTTTTATTAGTTATCTTAAAGGGAAGTTGGGTGAGGAAGTAGTCAAAGAACGTTTAGCTGATTTTATTACCGAAGTCGATTATGAAAAGCGATTCGGCGGCGATGGCAATATAGATTTTACCTTGACTTCTGACCCATCTATTGGTATTGAGGTTAAATCTCGTCATGGTAGTATTGATAGAGTTAGATGGTCAATTAGTTCTGAAGAGGTTGAAAAAAATGCAGTTGTAGTTTGCATTTTGATTCAAGAAGATGTGAGTGAAGCACAATCTGAGTATCACCTTTTCTTAGCTGGCTTTCTGCCAACCCGGATGATTAAGCTGAAAACCGGTAAAATTTCATTTGGTATAGAACAATTACTGTATGGTGGCGGTTTATGGTGCTATTTAGAACAGTTACAATCTTCTATAAATAATTCTTCTAGGCAAAAACCATCAATTTACAAATATCTTCCCAAGCAGGAAATTCAATCTAAGCCAACTAATAATCAGTTGAGCAAATCTTATTTTCAACATGAAGTAGACAACTATTTACAATATCGTAATGAAGACTTAAATATACTTTATGTAAGATTGGGCGATGAATGTTTTGAGAAAGGAGAATACACGAATGCAATCACCAACTATAATCAAGCCTTACAAGTAAAAAATAGCGATATTGATTTATATTATAAACGAGGTTTAGCTCACTATCAAATAGGAGATTATGAAGCTGCGATCGCAGATTATTCTCAGGCCATTCAAATGAATCTTAATGATGCTAAATCTTATAATAAACGAGGTTTAGCTCTATATCAAATAGGACGACTAGAAGAAGCGATTAATGATTATACGCAAGCTATTAGAATTAATCCTAATGTTGCTGTAGCCTATAAAAACCGGGCTGAAGCTCGTTCTCATGTTGGAGATAATCAAGGAGCGATTGAAGATTATACCCAGGCTATTAAAATTAACCCTGATTATGCTGATGCTTATAAAAACCGTGGGATTGCTCGTTATTTATTAGGATATCAACCGGGATTTCCTCAAGCAATTAAGATTAATCCTCAAGATGCCATCGCTTATAAAAAACGGGGCAATGCTCGTTCTGACTTAGGAGATTTGGAAGGAGCAATTGAAGATTACACTCAGGCAATACAGATTAATTCAAATTATGCAGATGCTTATTACAACCGTGGTAATGCTCGTTCTGACTTAGAAGATTTGGAGGGAGCAATTGAAGATTATACTCAGGCAATACAGATTAATTCGAATTATGCAGATGCTTATTATAATCGTGGTAATATCCGTTTAGAAACAGCAGATAAGCATGGAGCAATTCGAGATTTTCAAAAAGCAGCAGATATCTATCGTAAAGAAGGTAAGCTAGAAGCACTTAAAGATACACGAGAAAGAATATTAGATTTAGAAATAGAAGAATCATTAGATATTTTAAACTTCTAAAAAATAGATTAATTCGGATGAATAGTCCATTTAGACTAAAAAGTCAATCAAAACAGAAAGCTTGCACCATTTCTAACAACCGCCTAGTAATGAATTACTAGGCTAATAGCAAAAGTCTTCTAAAGAAGACTGAGAAAAGATTTCACTCCATTTCAATGGACTTGGGCTACTAGCCAGGAAATAAATTTCCTGGCGGGCGATGGTGCAATACGGTTCGGTTAAGGGAAGAGACGCGATAAATCGCCGTCTCTACAAAGGACTGATTATTGTAAAGACGGCGATTTATCGCGTCTTTGTGATCTATAACTTTCATCAAAAAACCTTATCCGAACCGTATTGGGCGATGGTGAAAATTTGACTATTACAAAAATGTGGTAATCACAAAACTTTATATCTCATTCAAACGAGAAGGCAATTAAGCACCTATTTACTTAGCTCACAAAATCGTTCCGGTTTCTTTCAAAAAAACTCGTGTAAATGGTTCATCTTCACCCAAAGTATAATCTTCAATCAACCCTTTGCGACGAATAGAAATATCGTTGCCTTTTCTAATCACCACAGTAGAACCATCGAAAACATCCCGGACTAACATCATCTCAGTTTCGGTGGGATTATCCAAAACTACCATATTGCTACTTCGGTAAAACATGCCCTCTTCATCTAGGATGTCTTCCGCATACTCGGCAATCAGCAAATCAAGTTTTGGATGACGCAGCAAAGTTTGGACATTGCTGTTGTAATCTTTACTTAATACTTTTTTCGCCCGGTTCACAAAAACTGCATCACGACAAACAGCACCTATTGTCCAGTTGGGATGTTGTAAAAGGATATGGTCAATCGTTACTTGCAGTTCTTCAACTGATATTTTATTAAAGGTAATAATCGGTATCCTAGCATCTGTACCCGACTCAAAAAAGGTTTCTAAAATATGAGAAGGCACATCAACGCTTTCACCAACAGAAGGTTTAAGATGCATTAAAACGCCTGGTGCAGCGTTAATTTCTAAGATAGCAAAGTTACTGGATTTCCAAGATTCCGAGAGACTTTTGGTGATGACATCAATACCAAGGCAAGTCAGCTGGAAGTGTTGGGCAATATCTTGCGCCAAGATAATATTGTCATCATGAACCGTGTGCGTTGCATCGATGCTCATACCGCCAGCGGAAAGATTGGCAACTTTACGGAGGTAAACAGTGCGACCCTTCTCAATAACGCTGTCTAATGATAAGCGCTGTTCATCTAAGTAGAGTTCCATCGCTTCATCAATCTGAATTTTACTCATCGGCGAGGTAGGTGTGTCTAGCCGTGCAGGTTTGCGGTTCTCTAGACGGATTAACTCTGCAAGCGTTAAGTAGCCATCACCAACAACCGATGCTGGACGGCGTTCTGTGGCGGCAACAAATCTGCCATTTACACACAACAAGCGAAAATCTGATCCAGAAATACTTTTCTCAACAATTATCCGAGTTAGCTGATCTTCGGGAATCGCTGCCAGCGCCCTATTATAAGCAGATTCCAGTTCTTTGGAGTCTTGCACATCAGCCGTGACACCAATTCCTTTGTGACCTACCACTGGCTTAACTGCCACTGGGTAGCCAATTTGTCTGGCTGTGATCAAGGCTTCCTTTTCAGAGAAGACGATATCACCTTCAGGGACTGGGAAACCCAACGTTTTTAAAAATGCCTTGCAGTCATCTTTGCGGGTGGTAAACTCCGAATCTAGATGACTATCACAGTTAAATGTTGTGGCTACCCCCCGGACATGTTTTTTTCCCAAGCCGTATTGCATTAATCCTTCTTCCCACAAATAAAACGCGGGAATACCTTTTTCGTAGGCTGTTCGCAATAGGGCATAAACCGTGGGGCCACCATAGACAGATGCGCGGAATTTATTTTGCAGCCTCACTAACTGTTCATCAAAGGTAAAGTCTTCGTCTTGGGTAATAGCTTCAAACCAATCCCAAACAAAATAAACTACCTCTCTAGTTGTGCGTTCATGTAGTGATTGGACGCTAATCCGCACGAAATCAGGATATGGCTTAACACTCCAACGTTTAAGGTGCAAATCCATGTCCAGCTTTCCAACTTCGGATACAACTTGGGCAAAAAGATGAGCATAAGATTCGTAGCTTTGGCTGCCCAGTTGTGGATAGCGATCGCCAATGCTTGCAATATAATCTTCAACAGGCAAAGGCTCTCTAGAGTCAACTAGAGCAAAGTCAAATACTAGCGCCCCTATATCTAAATAGGGGTTGGGCCCAACATAATGCTTGAAGTTGAAAATGTCGAATACATCCGTTCTTCTAGCATTAATGCGGACTAAATCACTGCTTTTTTGTAGAACCATTGATTACGAACCTTTGGCTAAACACCCTGAAATTTAGATACTGAGTTATGGTTACTCAGACTTATTGATTGTAGATTGATTCACATTATTTTTGGAGAGTGATGGCAACAGCCATTGATCTAATCAGAACCCAAGTTAACTTTATTAGTAACTCTTTTCAACTATCTCAAGGCATAATTAAATCACCCCTCCCTCAGCAAAGCCAATTCATCCTCATGAATAGTCAAAGATATAACTTTTGAAGGGTACAACACCCACCCAATAGTTTGTATAAATAAATGTGCGGTATTGAAAAGACAGCAAAGCATGAATAGCACAAAAGCTGCTCTAAGAGATGAAATTCGGCAACTTGCTGAGGAAGCTTTTCACCAAAAGCTGATTTCTGGGCATGGTGACGGCCCGGACATGAATGAGTATCAAATTGTCTACCAAGGTAAACCCAGGCATCTGCCACTGGAACAAGCACGTTTTTTCTTAACTAACTTGCTTTACAGAAGTCGTATTCATTAGGAATGACCATCAAACATTTCATTTACTTGGCTAGAGTTAATACCAGTTATTTAACAATTGCACGATAAATTTTCAATCGTCAATTAGCAAGAAGATAATCAACAATGCCTCTAGAAAATATTTCTAGAGGTAGTTGGTGCTATGGGTTTTATTACGTCAACGAAAATTAATGAGGATAGCTTTTTATGTAATTTTTCCCAAAAATCTGTTGATCCCAATTGCGATGCGATCGCAAACAAATTTTAATACTACCTTCTATCAGGTGATCTACCAAAGGGATGATTTGATAGTTTAATTGTCATGATTTAGTGAAATTTATTAACTCACATCAGGAGCCATCATGGTGGAAAGTAATTCCAAACGGCAGTTGGTAATTATTGGCGGAGCTGAAGACAAGGATGGAGATTCCCAAATTCTGCGGGACTTTGTGCGACGCGCTGGCGGTACGAAGGCGTACATTGTAATTATGACGGCAGCGACAGAATTACCAAGAGAAGTCGGAGAAAATTATATTAGAGTTTTTGAGCGATTGGGAGCCGAGAATGTTCGCATCCTTGATACAGAAACCCGCGAAGATGCATCTTCATCTACCGCATTAGAAGCAATTAGTAAAGCAACTGGGGTATTTTTTACTGGGGGAGACCAAGCTCGCATCACCAGCATCCTTAAGGGTACCGAAATAGATAAGGCGATTCATCAACGGTTCTCTGAAGGTATAGTTATTGCAGGCACAAGCGCTGGAGCAGCCGTGATGCCAGATAAAATGATAGTGGAAGGTGATTCACAGACACATCCTCGCATTGAAACCGTCGAAATGGGCCCCGGTTTAGGCTTTTTACCAGGAGTGGTAATTGACCAGCATTTTTCTCAGCGTGGACGCTTGGGACGCTTAATTTCAGCTTTAATACTAGAACCTGCTGTTTTGGGATTCGGTATTGACGAGAATACCGCTATGGTAGTTACAGATAACCAAATTGAAGTGATTGGTGAAGGTGCGGTTACGATTGTCGATGAATCAGAGGCTACATACAACAATATGGGCGAAATATTGAAGGATGAACCTTTGGCAATTTGCGGAGCAAAGCTTCATATCTTGCCACATGGCTTCAAGTTTGATCTGAAAACCCGCCAGCCTATCCTAAATAATGTCTCTGTGCCAAATGTTTCTGTACCTGTTGGTTGAATCAACACCTAACTTTTAACAGGTGCGTTTAAATTGAGTCAATAATTAATACTTAGAAGATTAGTGACATTTATCTCTTGAACATCCTCCCAAATACTCTCAGAAATAGCGGACATAGCCCCGCATTTTCAGGAGGAAAGGGAGGATTAATTATTGATATTCTTTATCTTAACTTTAGCAAACTCCTACAACTAAGTAAGTAGGCAAGAATTAACCAAACTATGTTACACAATTTAAAAAGCTGTTCCACCTTTAACTTGTATAATTAGAGCGGGTAAGATGCCCATCTCACAAGACTTTGATTAAATTTAGATATGCACACTATATATAGAACAGCTTATCAACTTCTATGACAATCTACTTTTATAGCACTCATGAAGAATATGGCTGTTTCTCTAACTTTTCGCCGCACGGTTTTGAATTAGATGGATTGTATTGGCCAACTAGCGAACACTACTTTCAAGCGCAAAAGTTTGTAGGTACACCTCATGTAAAACAAATCTGCCTAGTCAAAACACCCAAAGATGCGGCAATAATGGGGCGTGAAAGAACCCGTCCCCTACGTCAAGATTGGGAACAAGTTAAAGACGACATCATGCGGCAAGCTGTCCTATGTAAATTTCAAACTCATACAGATATCAGGGATATCTTACTTTCCACAGGCAATGCAGAAATTGTTGAAAACTCGCCCATCGATTTTTACTGGGGTTGCGGAGCCGATGGTAGTGGTAAAAATATGCTAGGAAAAATTTTAATGGAGGTGCGAGAGATATTGCACCATACATACAGCGCAGATGTTGATCATAGAAATGTTAAATAACATTCTTGCTATGAATGCTTGCTTCAATATCGACTTTTATAATCGATATTAAAGCCGAGACAGACAATTAAAGGCGTGAAACTAAGATTACTAGGCTCACACTTTTAGTAATACATTGCCTTGAAAAAATATTTTTATATTTTCTAGTTTTAAAAACACACTCGCCTAAACTTCTGAAATTTACATTCTTGTTGAGTAGGTTAAAAGCAGCAATTCTTCCCAGGATTGACACTCTGCGCTTTAAAGACGTTTTTATATTTGAAAGTTTCCTATTGGCTAAGTAACAACTATAGTTATTACTCTTCATAGGTGGTAATCTGAAAGCCTCGATCAACGATTCAATAACGAAGCGATCGCTTATGATGAACTCTCACCCCTGCTAAACGTAGGCTGTGGTAAACCAACCTGATGAAAGATACCTTCTGGTTTTGGGAACACTAGATTTACCAACAGACTTAACAGGTAGGGTTGATGTCTAAAGACGAATGGAATAACAGATCGAAAAATACAGTTCCCCTGCAATTACCCATAACATACTTAAAACCAGTGAAGCGTAATACAATTACTCATGAATTTGATTCTGGTTCACAAGCAGAAATATTACCTTTACAGGAAAGTGACGAAAATTTATCAGAAGCATCCAATCTACTACGCCAAGGAGTTCAACAGCAGCAAACTGGTGAATTAATAGCAGCACTGAAGTCTTTACAACAATCCTTGGGACTGTTTCAGGCAGTTGGGGATTTGCAAAAACAAGCACAGGCACTTTCTTTTTTAGGATTGGTAACTTACAGCGCTGGAGATTACAAAGGTGCTATCTCCTACTCACAACAGTGTCTGTCTTTGCTCAAGAACACCTCAGATTTAGCAGTGCAAATGCAAGCACTTTCCCATTTAGGCAATGCATATCGTCACCTGAATGACCATAACAAGGCTATTGAGTTTCTGGAAAAGTGTTTGAAAATAACGCAACAGTTGCAAGACAAACGAAGTCAAGTGGCGGCACTGAATAATTTGGGATTGGTGTATAAAGCTTTAGGCAACTTTACAAAAGCAATTGAGTATCAGCAGCAAAGCCTAGAGATTGTGCGCGAACTCAAAGATAATTGGGGAGAGGAACAGGTACTCAAGAATTTGGGTAATGCTTGGTATGCTTTGGACAATTACCCAAAAGCGATCGCTTATTATGAGCAATGTGTAGTGATAGCGCGCTCATTAAAAAATGTTCGCAGTGCTTCTCAAGTGCTAAAGAACTTGGGGAATGCTTGTTATGCCTTAGGCGATTATGCTAAAGCTATTAAGTATTATGAAGAACGTTTGCAATTAGCCAAAGAAATTCAAGATAAGCGTAGCGAGGAACAGTCTTTAGGTAGTTTAGGAGTTGCCTGTGAAGCTTTGGGTGATTATGCTAAAGCCATGAAGTATTATGAAGAACGTTTGCTATTAGCTAGGAAGATTAAAGATCGGCGCAGTGAAGAACAAGCTCTTGCGAGTCTGAAAGCTGCTTGCTACGCCTTGGGCGATTATGCCAAAGCTATGCAATACCAGCAAGGAACATCTCCAAATAGTTAAAAAGCAAGACAGGGAAACAATTTAAAATTACTCACACAGATCCATTTCCCCTATTGTCTTTTGTTGCTGGAGGTATACGAGAACTTCTAATGTATCTACTTGGGGAAATTGGGCGTAAAAATTACTCACACTCCTAAAAGATTCTGGTGTTTCCAAGACAATTGTGCGATCGCCCCACTGTTCTAACCAGGGTAGCAATGTTTGTGGCGCTACTGGAGTACATAGCCAAACTGCTGCTGGAGAAAGCGTTTTGATAGCAACTGCCGCTACCGCTATTGTCATACCCGTAGCAATGCCATCATCAACTAAGATGAGCGTAGCATTCTCTGTATTCACCTGCGGACAAGCAGGAATTAATTGAGCCTCAAGAGATTTAGCTTGGTCGATCGCTTTATTTAAAGCTACTTCCCGCCACCGCGCATCATGTTTAAGGCGAAATAGCTTTTGATCAGTCCAAAGCACATTTCCAAAAGTAGTCACTGCACCAATTGCTAACTCTGGGTTTTCTGGATGGCTAATCTTTTTCGCCACAACAATTGTCAACGGACAATCCAAAAGACGTGCTATTGGTGCTGCTACTGGTATACCCCCTCTTGGCAAAGCATAAACAATTGGTACAGGCTTTACCCCAGAATCAATAGCTTGCTGAGTCAAAACATCATGAATCACTTGCGCCAATTCCTCACCCGCATGGGTGCGATCGGCGAAAAATGGGGTATGTGACATGGTTTCCCCCAGCATGTTAGGACGGCATTGCTTTTATCATGACTGAATTTTGTCTCAAATTAACTGATACAATAAGATTTGTATAAATAATTAAGTATTCAGCAAAAGTCTATTTATTCTGATAAATCTCCAACCAAAGCAGTATTTAACTCAGATAAGACAGATGGTGCTGATGCCAAAATCCTAATTTTCATGAGCAGCGAAACCCAACTCAGCCTCTTCGACGACTCAACCCTTAACCAACGAGAACTGATTCCTACAGACGCGAAAATTCCGATCGCTCCCGGAACTTATTCTGCCATGACGGAGTTGGCACAGGATTGCGATCGCTGCCACCGTTGTGCATTGGGAGACACTCGGACTCATGCTGTCGTCGGACGCGGTAATCTCAAAGCCCCAATTATGGTTATAGGGGAAGCGCCTGGTCAAAATGAAGACGAAACGGGTTTACCATTTGTAGGTAGATCGGGGCAGTTGTTAGAGAAAATTCTCGCATCTGTAAATTTGACTACCGAGCAAGATGTATACATAGCCAATATCAATAAATGTCGCCCACCAGATAATAGAGTTCCTACTCCAACAGAAGTGGCGGCTTGTCTACCCTATTTATTAGAACAAATTCGCCTAGTTGACCCCAAAATAATCCTGTTAACAGGTGCAACTGCTGTCAAAGGAATCACTGGCGATAAGCGAGGAATTACGAAAATTCGCGGACAATGGCTGGAGTGGGAAGGACGTTTATGTATGCCAATTTTTCATCCTTCGTATTTGCTGCGTAACCCTTCTAAAGAAAAAGGTGCGCCGAAATGGTTGATGTGGCAGGATATTCAGGCAGTGCGTGCCAAGTTAGATGAAATCCAGAATAATAGCTAATTTGAGAAATTATCCAAAATAAATGCAAACTATAGTGCCTTTAATCTCTTCTTTTAGGTGCGGACTATATTTGATTATGCCAGAGTTAGTTTTGACTGCTAGGGGATCTGAAATTGCGATCGCTTTGCGTCATAATGTGACAATTATTTCACAGGATAGTGATTTGGAGCGCGTAAGGCAAGTGAGGGAATTGTCTTACGAATCTTGGCTGTAAATTGAATTTGGTGGCGGGAGTGCGATCGCATAATAGTACATAAGTTTTACTATCTTTTCACTCTGGCTTTGATGAAAGTAGATAAATAAAAATGCACTGTCCTAGTTAGCGGTGTAGATCCTTTGGCAGTTAGTGTATACCATTCATGCTTATAGGTAAAATGTAAAAATGACTATTTATGTCTCAAAATAAAGACCTAAACAAAACTATTCAAGACTTCACACAACTGGCAACCAAGATACAACAAATGCGACAGCAATATAAAAATCTTGTTCACCAATACTATAATTCTAACAACCCATTTATTGCTGGACGAAAAAATTCCGATGAAGAAGTTAAAAAGGATATAACTAATATGGATACTATTGTAATTTATAGTATTATCGCTGGTGATTTAGATATTATTAAAACTTGGGTAATTGAACCTATTAATAATGGCAAAGTGTCTATGTTAGCTGATTATAAGAATCTAAAAAGGTATATTTCTCTGCTCAATAGTCTCAAGACAAATAACCCTACAGATATACAAAATTACTACTTTGAGCTAATAGAAAAAGCTTTAAAGCAACGGCTATAATCATAGACTTGTGATTTGGAGAGTATATAGCTAAATTGAATATGATTTTAATAATTTGTACTCGACTGTATTTTTTCTTTTTCTTGCTCTGCTTTTTCTGTGGCAAACGCTGCTTGAATCCTCTCGGCTTGAGACGTACTCATGCGTTCTGCCACATCTAAGTCTTTGCTAAATTGGTTAGCAAGTTGCTCTATTCGTGCAGATACGTTTTGGAGAATATGTATATCTTCGTCTTTATCTAAGGGTAACTTATTTGTTAGGCTATTGATAGCCTTATTAATTTTTTCGTTTTCGTATTTTAAAGCAAATTCTAATTTATGAATTTCGTCTTTCAAACTACTATTTTCTTCATTTAGCTCACTAATTTTATCCTGGCTTCGTATCCTGTCATACATAATATTAATATTTTTTCTAAAATGAATGCCTAATAAAAGTAATATAATTATTACGAAAATAACTATATTCATAGGTGTAGGATTATTTACAAGGAGGTGTGTAATGAATATACCTACTATTACTTCAGAACACCATGCTAGTATTTGTCCTGGATATCTTTGCATATAAAACCTCTCATTATTGAGCTACAATTCAAACAAAATATTAAATCTATCCATTTACATGAGTTTGGTTTATCTAAAAATATACTTATACTTTCATAACTTCTTGTAATAGCTCCTGCTCTTCAACCCTAGCTTTATGGATACGCTCAATCATGTAGCAAGCAGTATTCTTATTGACTCCGATTTCTTTGGCAAGCTGACGCACGCTAACACCCCCTGGTGAATTCAGGACAAGGTGAATTGCTAAAAACCACTTTTGTAATTCTACATGAGTCTTGTGAAAAAGTGTACCCACCGTAACACTGTATGAGGTAAAGCATTCGTTACAGTGATACCTGCGTTCATTCTTGTATGCAGTAGCGTTGGTTGATTCGCAATATGGGCATTTTGGCTTTCCACTCCAGCGAATTTGCTCAAGTATGGCAAGGCATTCTTCGTGATTTAGTGACATGGTTATTCTCAGAGTTCTGAGAATAACCATGTCAAAAATTACTCTTTAAATTTCTAGCAATATGTATCAAGCGTTAAGAAAACACCAAGGTAATCTTGCGATCGCATGAATTGAGGGTAACAAACACAGATCAGTTGATAACCTACAACTTGGGTTACTTATCAGTCTTACCAGCCTTTTTCAGTTCTTGCCATCTTTGTCGTAATCGCTTCAAGTTAGGAGCATGACCACCATAACGCCAACCAACATAGGCTTGGCTAATCTCATCTATAACCTCAGCAGTCGCTGGGGCATGATGCTGGTACGATCCTTTGGCATACTCTAAAGGTGTTTGTGCTGGATGCTTACCTAAACCTTTTTGGGTTGTCCATTGCAGCATTTGTTGATAAAGGCTCTCCATTGCTGGCAATTTCTTTAACCATCGGCGGTTGCGCCACTCTCGCCACTGGCCCCAACCCAGCCAACCGAAGAAAGCTGCTGTGGTTGTCAAAATTAAACCAGTTAATACACCAAACCATCCTTGAGAGAATAAAGCTAAAAACCAAGCGATCGCTCTAATCACCCACCTCAATATTGTCCCAAATACATTATTCAACAAACCTGTCACCGGAGAAGGTAGCCACCCAGCAACCCAATGCCACAACTGGCGTAATACACTAAAAGTCTGAGTATCTTCGATTGAAGGTGGTATCAGAGGATGATTGGGAATCGGGTCAAAGGCAAACCAGCCATATTTCGGAAAATATACTTCCGTCATCGCATAAGCGTCAGTATTACGGACAATATATAGCCCTGTAAATGGATTAAATTGTCCTGCACTAAACCCTGCTACCAACCGCGCTGGGATACCAATAGAACGTAGCATTACCGTGAGAACTGTTGAGAAGTGGTCTGGATAACCACCTTTATATTTGAATAAAAAAGCTTCTACTAAGTCATCTTTTTCTCCCAAATAAGGCAAATCTAAGGGATTTTGGGGAAAAGAGTAGTTTTGCTTGAGGTATTGAGCTAGGTAGAGAGTCTTTTCATAGGGTGAATCTAGGCTTTTAGAAGACTTTGCGACTCGTTCACGATTGTAGTTAGCGAGAATTTCTTCGGTGCGTTGCCGAACTTTTTCAGCAATTTCAGGAGGAATTTGCAGATAATGCTTTTTAATCTGTTGCGGATAATTACTAGAAGCTTGACCTAATAAAGTGCGATCGCGGTATGGTACTTCAGAAACTACTGTGTAGGTGAGTCCTTCTGATAATTCCACAGGCGATCGCAATCCATTTTCTGTATCAACCGCGATCATTGGTGTCGGAAAGTAAATCTCTTTGGGATAAGCCATCGCCGGAATTAGGTTAGGCAAATCCGCCACCACTGTATAAGTTTGCACTATCTCTTGAGTTTTACCAGTAATCAAAGGTGGGTTCAGGAAAATTTGGTAAGACCAAGGCGATCGCTTGATGGTCGTAACATTTTCATTACGGGAAACTTCCCATCCCTTACCTGTATAACGGTCAAATCCTAGTACTCGCCAAAAACCCTCAACTTGCGATCGCACCCGCATCACAATTTTAGGTTTCATCTCGCCCCTCAAGTTTTGGTTAATCTGGCTATTAAAACCGTAATAAAAGTTATTATCTACTTTACCTGGTTGACCAGTTTGGTTTTGTCCTGTACCACCGCTACCACTGCCTTGATTATTACCATTACCTTGGCGGACATAACCGGGATTGATGATACTACGTCCTGTGAAACTGCCTTTTACTTGAATAGCAGAACTTACAGGAAAATTCCGTAACTGATAGCCAGGGAATCTGGGTAAAACAGCAAAAATTGCCAGCCCCAGACTGACAATTAGCAAAAAAGTCAGAATTAAAAATTTAAAATTAAGAGTTGAGGAATTCTTCTGATTGAATTTTTCCTTTTGAGTTTTTAAGGGCTGCAAACCCAAGCGTGAGCGATAGTCTAATATTAAAGTTGGCAGAGCGATCGCTAAAAATAACAGCAACACAGGTGCAAATGCTAAAGTTTGACTTAGCGTTGCCGCCACACCCAATAAAATTAGTCCTATAACAATCGAATAACCCAAATTTTTCCGGCGGGGTGTATCAAAGCTGTGCAACACCTGGAGTTGAATTAATAACTCTGCTAAACTCAACCGCGTATCATTCAACTCCCCCACCAACCGCCCAAAGAAAGCACCCAGTGCTACTAACATTCCTATAGCGATACAAAACTTAACTGCAACATTGGCATCGCAGCGACGATAGTAACTCCAAATCGCACCTAATACACTCAAAGGTAACGCCCAAAAACTGAATGAAGTTTCAGCCGCTATATCCGTCGCCCCAATTCCCAAAATAACCAACGCTAGCACCAGCACCCGCAAGGAAATTGAATCTTCCACTTCTATCAAAGGCGACCCCTGCGGATTTTGCCGCCAGAAATTACCTACAGGGACACGCCAAAACCGATTCATCTTGGATAAGTTGAGCATTTCGAGTCTAAGTGTAGATGCCACGGAAACTATGCTGAGGACGAAACTGTTCGCCCTACTTTAAAGTATTCCCCTTAGAAGAAGCTTTCTTATCCTGCCTTTAAGCAACTATGAAGGTTTAGCGCGTATTTTACAAATTAAAACCCCTCGCTGGAGTTTGAAAACCCTGTTGTTATCCTTTCCTTATGCTTCCCTTCTCCTGGTGGACAAGGGAAGCAAAGGAACAGATGTAGCTTACTTTCCCTTAGAAGTAACGCGATACGCTTGGGTTAAGCATTTCTTTTTTCTCTCTGCGTTCTCTGCGCCTCTGCGGTAGCTGCTTCTCTACGTTCCCTGCGGGACACTTACGCGCAGCGTGTCGCAGACAGAAGCTCCGTGAATGCGTCAAAGTTAAATAAATTGACTTTGATAAAGAGTTTTAGCCTTAACCAAGTACATTGGTATATGAAGTTACCACGAACTGTAATACCAAGAGCAATACAGTTCAGATAAGAACAAAAAACTTATAGAGACGGCGATTTATTGCGTCTCAAAAACCCAAAATTTTTGCCAGTAGCCCTTAACTGAACCGTATTGATACCAAGAAAGAACATAGTTGTGTATAAAAAACAATGCCAGCGAATAAATTTTGTTTTGGAAAATTGGTGGCTTGGTAAAATAGAGGCGAGGCAAAATCAGCATAACACAAGAAACTAACTCGTTTCTCAGGCTTTGCTAGTAACCGAGTGTCCTGACGAGTACCCACAAAAAATCAGTTATGGGGTGGAGGGTAAGTCTACACCCACTGGTTAATTCCACGCCTTAAATTCCGCAAACGATACAAGTAAGCACCCTGTTGCTAGTAATGTCGATAAGACGACAAAGCCCCAAGGCAACAGCTAGAAAAGGTTACCTTAAGATATTCAGTATTACGTACTAGCGGTGGCAATTAAGGTTACACAGTGGGATTAATGACAAATAAGAGCGGCTGTTGGTCTATTTCTGGAAACTCAACTTCCAGGGTATAAGTTGGGTTAAGTTGCTCGCAGCCTAACTCTACACTTAAGTACTCCGAAGTCGAAGATGTTGCCATTGCTAAAGTGCCACTTCCCCGAAGTGTCAAAGTTCCTTTAACGGGTAAATCAGCCTGGACAAGTAACTTAGTAAGTTTACCTACAGACTGATACTCTACTCTGATATTTAAAGTACCGACACTGGTTAGCCATTCTCTTTCTACCACTGGACTAGTTGCTGAAAGTGGTAGAGTCAGATTTTCCAGCAGTTGTTTAGCTGCTAGCAACGACAAAGCCATCTGTTGACGCGGTTGTAAATCTGAGTAATCGCTCTGAATATTGGGAATTGTCTCCAGAGTATTTACAGACCGATAGGTACTTCTTAGTACCAATCCCGCGATATCGTTTAGTGCTTGAGACTCGTTGGGAAAAAAGTTTTCCACCACTTGAACTAATTTTGCTCCCAGCGGTACCGAAGATGTCACCATCGCCTGACATTTTTCCAGCAATTGCTGGAAAACTCTCTCCGGTAAGGGACGCGGCAGGTTCAGCTTTGACTGTTGTACCATCCACCCCCAGGCAGGAACGAGCGTCATCGACGGCTCATCAACAAAATCGGGATAGTCGATTAATTGTGTTTCCCAGGGAAACAAAGGTGGGTGGTCTTGGGCTTGGATTTGTAACCGACGCTTAAGGACGGCTTGAAAACGATCTTGCACAGTAGGAATTTCTCCCAATTGAAAGGTCTGGGGTGTTCCTCCCAATTTTGGCTCATTGCTTTTTGAAGCAGTGGCTTCATTGTGGAGGTTTTTTACCCCGTCATTTTGCTCACATTCTACAGATTGCTCGGTATTTTTGACATCATCTATCAATAACCAACCGAGACACTGAGATTGTAAGGATTCTGAGTCACTATTCATGAGTAGATGCACCTGATCCGGAAACTAATGAGTTACGAATTTCCCAAGCTTGCTCAAGAATCTTAAACCATCGTTTTTGAAGTTGTGCCATTGACAGCCCTAAAGTTTTTGCGATTTTTTCATCGGCTTGTCCTTGTTGCTTTAACTCTAATAAAGACCGTTGCTTATTGTCCAGCTGTGCTGTGTATACTTGCCATTGCTGGGGAGTTAAGCCCAAATTGGTGTGCAAAGAGGCTTCCAGCCACTCGTGAACTAATTCCCAACGGTGTAACAATGCAAACCGAATCAAATGATACTTGAAGCGCTGCTGTAAATAATCTCTCTGACGAGGGGTTAAACCTAAAATCGACTCAATTTCCTGCGCTGATAGATCCTGGAGGCGGAGGGAAAAGTAATCAGCACAGTCAGATTGTTGCCGTTGTTCGAGATAATTCATTAATTCTGTAACCACAACGGAACGCAAGGTATCTTCTTCAGGTTCAGGTTCGGCTTGCGTTGCCATTGTGGAGCGCAATTGATGCACTGCTGGTTCTTCCCAAGAACCATCGGCTTCACTATTGCTGCCTTCTGCGGCTTGTTCTATATCTACGCTGGTTTCTGGGGGCTGCTGTTGGGAAAAAGTTTGCGCCCGCAAGATAATTAGCTGCTGCTGACGGCCTGGTAAGGGAATGCGTCGCTTGCCGTAGCGCTCGGTAAATGCCATGTACTCGGACAATTCTAGAAGCGTCTGAGGGCGATAAGTAGCACCGAGTTGATTTTCTCGCCGGAAAGCGTTTAATGCTTCCAGATAAAAACTTTGTAAGAAATCTTCAATTATAGTCAGTCGCCCTTGATAACTCAATTGCTTCTGAGGCGGATTAATGTATCGATAAATAATTGCACTCAGAGTACTGTGTAATTCTACCCTGCCCCGATTTGAACCCAACTGATAGTACCTGAGACATTGCTGTAGCCGATGCCGAGCCAGGGTCATCGCCGAGCTTTCTACAGTTCCAGAAGCTTGGATACGTTTGCTTTCATGGCAAATCCGATATACTTCGGTGGTAATACGTGTTGCTACGTCGTGGCAATTCTGTTCCGAAGCTTTGGTTGATTGTTGAAACTCCCTGGACAGGAGTTGAAAGATCACCTCCACGCCTTTAGAATTTTCTCCCAGAATAGTTGCAGATGGAATAGTTGCGGTTGCGGCTGAATTCATAGTCTCGGTTTTCAAAAGACCCTAAGTATTTAAATACAACCTGTACGACTGTGGGTATTGGCTTTTTCAGTTTTACGTATAAGCTAAACGCAGACCAATCCTACATTGAGAATGTGGCTGATTTTATTATTCCCAACTTCGATGGGATTGTTCACACTTTGATAGATGTTATTGCCATTACCCAGGAGCCGTATACAAGTCATTATGGATTTAGAAGCACAAATTCAATTGCTGATTGACAATGCACCCCGCGATGGTATAACACCACATCTGATTGCAGCAATTGCTCCTGCCCTTAGAGCGATCGCTCAAAAATTACGTTACTCCCAGTACTATATTCTCCAAAATTCGGAGTCAAGCTGGGTTTTAACTACATTGAGCAATCGTGCTAATCCAGGATTGGAAAAGCGTGTGATTTACGCTTTCCCTACCATACAGGATGTCTCTCTAATTTCCCCTGCTGGGCTTGACCCTCAAATGCTAGCTAAAATTATTCCTGTCACCCATATTTTGTTCCAATTGGTGGCATTGGAACCCGTAGATAGCATCATTTTTTTGGAAACGCCGGGTCAGACCACTCATACCGTTGAAATTCGGCGAACTGATCTGGAAAAACTTATGCAGCAACAGTTGCGACAACAGCGATCGTCTAAACAGATACCCCCTGATATTGCATAGAAAAATTTTGGATGTGGGATTTTTTAGATACAATCCCACATCCAAAATTTTAAATCTCAAATTTGTTTGAAAAAGTTTTTGATAAAGAGAAATTAATGCCGATCACTAAGCTTTTAGTTCTTTAAAGAACTAAGCGATCGGCTTAATTTTCCGCTTAATCTAAAATTAGTTAACAAACAGTTATCTGTGAACATTTTTCAAATTTTAGCTTACCATTAAGCCAATTTTTCCCACCTAAGAACAGGTAGAAGGTTTCGCTTGGGGTCTAAAGCCCCATTTTGTACCTGTATAACTGGTAAGTGATTTAATATAGGCGACTCAGTGTGTACTCAGCTATGTTAATCAATGCCTGGTGGGATTCTGAGGGTGGGAGAACTGCAAGATGTTCAATTGCTAACTTAGCGTGGTGAGCAGCTAACTCTCGTGCCTGCTGTATACCTTGACTATCTTGAATTAGTTCCAGTGCTTGCTCTAAATCCCCTTCTTGAGCAAACTCTCGGTCAATCAGCACTTCCAAGGATGGTTTTTCTGCTAAAGCAAATAAAACGGGTGCAGTCAGATTACCACTTTTAAGATCCGACCCCACTGGTTTACCCAAGGTATCTGTTGTACTGGTGAAATCTAGAATATCGTCAACAATTTGAAATGCTATACCAAAATGACGACCGTAGCTATACATGTGCTCAACAGTTTCACGGGAGACTTCACTGAGCAACCCAGCAGCTTTAGAACTGTTGGCTATTAATGAAGCCGTTTTGTAATAACTCTTTTGGAGGTAAGTTTCAATAGAGATGCCAGCATCAAAACGATTCAGCCCCTGCTGGATCTCTCCAGTAGCCAGATCCATAATGACTTCTGAGAGCAGTTTCACCACCTCCAAGTTGTCCAAGTTTGCTAAATACCAGGACGATTGGGCAAAAAGAAAATCTCCTGCTAATATGGCAATGCGATTACCGAACAAACTATGAACGGTAGGAACGCCTCGCCGCACGTCTGATTCATCTACCACATCGTCATGTACCAAGCTTGCTGTATGAATCATTTCTGTAATCTCAGCTAGGCGGCGATGACGGGGTGTAATGTCTTGATCTAACATTGTTGCCCGCGATATTAGCAGGACAATTGCTGGTCTGATACGCTTTCCCCCAGCTCCGAATAAATGTTCGGCTGCTGCAAACAGAATGGGGTGGCGGTTTCCAACTAGCTGTTTTAGGTTATCTGCTAGTAGTCGCAGGTCTGCTTCCACAGGGGTAAACAGGGAGGTGGCTGGGGTCATGGATGGGCGGACTCTGACTTAGGTTACGAAAGTTTACATATCCTACACTCATTTTAAGATAACCCTGTGCCAGCGCAAAGTTTTCATCAGGTAATCCCATTTTCATGAGTTTATCGGTGATAAGTAAGGTTAATTGTGAGTTTGTCAATAAGCAATTACGCTTAATTTTTGGTAACTCAGGTTTTAATCTAACTTAAAACATGAATCCTCAGTATATGAAAATAAATATCAGCTTAAATTATATTAAGTAGTTTCCTAGTACACATTTATCGCTAAAATTCAAAGTACAGTTTGAGTAATATTGCTTATTGACAAAATAGATGCTATTTAAATATCTACCAATTAGGTAAGACTAAATTTCTTCAGGACTGAAGTGTAGCTATTCAAAAAAATTTAAATTTAGTAGTCGAATGGGCTTCAAATTCAGGGTTGTTGTGTTACGCTAAAATATAGGAATTATAAATTTTTCAGATATTCACACCCCAAAAGTAAGTCACTTGCTAAGTGGTTTTACTGTATCAGTGGTGTGAGTCTAAAATAATTAGTCGTAGCTTAGATTAAAGGAATTATTCCTTTGATTTTTCCTACGATATGCAAAACTCCTGGTTTGGAGCTATGCAATACCCATATGGGAGCCGCTACACGTCTTCAGTGCACGTTGAGCGCAAGCATTGCTCTTTTCACAGCAGTGTGAGCAATAATAACGCAGATCAAGTAGACCGCTGAGAATCGTAGTTTTAGATTGCTAAACGGCAATCTAACTGCTGTGGGATCTATGGTCTGCAAGAAGTCGCATCAAACAATAAATTCTTTGTCCGTAGAGAATTTAATCTCTATAGGTAATTTTACCATAGGAAACTACAGCGATCAAGGATGCACTTGGTTGGCTGAGGTTCTACTAATTTTATGGAATTTTGTATTCGTTTGAAAAGCTGCTAGTAGAACAATGATTTACGGAAGTATACCTATGATGATTTTTATTTTAGCGTCTGGATATTTGTTCACGGTCTACCTGTTATTAGCGCTGGCAAAGCGAACGGGTACAAAGAATGTTCCTACAATTTTCCCTTCATCTGCCGAAGGAAAACACAAGCAAGAGATATCAGTAAGGGCAAAAGTGACTGAAGCAGTTAATAGTCAATAGTCATTTGTCCTTCATTCTTCGTCATTTATCATTTGTTTTGATTAAAGGACTAAGAACTAACACCGATTACCTGTGAGGTCGCATAAAACAAGGGGCTTAAGCCCCTTGTCTCACTAAGCCTAATTTTGTACAGTTTCACAAAGAATTGGTATAAGGACAAATTAGTTTTATTGGAGTTGGGAAATAGCGGTATCGGTGAAGCAAACCTCTTCAACCATTGGGGTATAGCCTAGCCATTGCACTCCTGACTGAGAAAACTGTTGCGGACACCCGCTGACGGCGAAGCGAGTTGGCAGTGGTAGGTGGGTATTTTTTAAGCTTAATAAGTCTAGCTCTTGGGCACAAGCTGCCACAACATGAACAGCTGGATCAACTAGTTGGACTTGAGAGGGGAGGAGCGATCGCAATACTGGTGTAAGGTGGGGATAATGGGTACAGCCATGAACTAAAGTGTCAATTTCCTGTTCTAGTAAAGGCTCTAGATAGGCTCGTGCGACTTCAGCAGTATAGGGGTCGTGAATGCGGTTTTGTTCGATTAGTGGCACAAACTCTGGGCATCCAACTTGCCAGACTTGGACATCAGGAGCAATTTCGAGTATGGCGTGCTTATAAGCATTACTCTTAGCCGTAGCTGGAGTAGCAATTACACCAATCCGCTTTCCTTGCTGCACCGCAGCTTTTGCACCTGGTAGAATTACTCCCAAAATAGGTATGTTGAATTCCTGACGCACGGTTTCTAGGGCTAGGGCAGAACTGGTGTTGCAAGCCATAATTACCATTTTTACCCGCTGCTGTTGTAGCCAAGTAAGAATTTCACGCGTAAATTGTAAAATTTCTGCTTGTGAACGAATTCCGTAAGGAAGTCGAGCTGTATCCCCAAAGTAAATAATTGATTCATTGGGGAGTTGCCGATATAGTTGTCGCAGTACCGTCAGTCCACCCACACCACTGTCAAAAATACCTATTGGGGCACGTTGGGGTTCTTGAGCAGAAAAATCATCAAGATTAGCTTCAAAGATAGAAGATGAATACACAGGCAGATATTAATTTAGGTTTTGGGATTTAAAATACAGAATTTAGCAGACAATTTGCTAATTGACCACTAAATTCTGGATGCCAAAGGAGTCTAAATACCACCTTTTTAATTAGTAATTTGTACTATATTAGCGCTGTAAGTATTTTAGAATGCCACGAGCGATCGCTTCTGCCATACGATTTTGATACTCTGGTGTTCCCAATCTGGGATTATCCTCGTAACCACTCATATAGCCTGTTTCCACTAAAATCGAGGGCATAGAGCTTTTTCTGAGAACATAGAATCTAGCTTTGCGGGTTCCCCGGTCTTTAATGGTGGGGATGTCTTGGAGAATGGAATTGCGAACTACTTCAGCCAAAGCATAACCACTTTCGTAATAATACACTTCTAACCCATTCACATCAGGACGACGATCAACCGAATTAGCGTGAATACTGACAAACAAAGTCGCATTAACTCGCTCGGCGATGTCTACCCGTCCCTGAAGTTCTACGAAAAAGTCAGCATCCCGTGTTAGCACTGCTTGTACACCATTTTGCTCTAAAATGGCTGCTACCCTTTTACCAATAGGCAGGATTACATCCTTTTCTAACAGTCCGCCCAGACCAGGAGCACCGGAGTCTTTTCCACCATGGCCTGGGTCAATCACAACTAGTAATTTCCCTTTGGGAACCGACGGGCGCGGCTGTGGTTGGGAGATAGGACGGGGATTATCTATGGAGTTTGGGAATTGACCTTGGTTTAATGATGGCAGAGGAGGTAAAGCAATAGGGGGTGTGACACTAGCAGAGCGTTGTAATTGTAAAGCCAAAAGCTGGTCACCAAGCTGGTTGAGTTCCCCAATTTGTACTCCAGCTGCTGGTTGAACCAAGACAGTGACAGTATTGGACTGTTGTGGTTGCAGGCGGACTCGCAGGATAGGGCTATTAGCATTAAAAGTCGGGCCTGTAACTTTGGGAGCTAACTGAGCATTGTTAATGGAAATGCGGTACAGACCAGAAGTTCTATCCCAGCCTCCTATAGCAGATAAAGCTTGGTCGGATCTAATCAATAGTTGTGTACCGTTATTAGCCAGTTCCACAGACTGAATGGTAGCAGGTGAGGTGTTTGTAGATGGTATAGGGCGTGGACTATTACCTCCAGGAAATTGGGCAATGCCACGACTGGGCAAAACCACAAAACCACCAACACTGCTAGTAGTTGCTCGCCAATTTTGACTATTTTCGTCCACCTGTAAAGTCATGCGAACAACAGATGGGCTTGTTTGCAGTTGGCTGAACTGAATGCGGCTGACACCATAGCGATTAATGGACAAATCGCGCTGTTCTAGGCTTGGTGATAAAGTAGCGTCAGCAATATCGATGTTAATTGCCCTTTGATCGTTGCTACGATTTACCTGAATCTGAGGATTACCACCATTGGTGCGGATGAAAAAACCATCGCCTGTGACTTGTAAGTTATCAATTTGAGTAACCCTGGCGGCAACCATTCCATTTTTAGGTGGATTGACAGGACTTGTTGTCACCACGTTGTAAATATTTCTTGGCGAGAAGACTGGTGGAGATGTTCTCGGTGAAGTTTCTGTTGCTATAGCTTGCTCTTGTTGCCCACCAGTATTTGTTGAGGGTACATTTTCAGCTTCTGGCGTAGGTAATTGCACCATCCAGCGTTCACGAAGTGTCCCCGCAGGGGATTCGCCAGTTCTGCCAACAAATTGTACTCTCTTAGGGTCAAACGTATAACCAGGAGTTAGTTCAACGACTATGCGGGTTGTTTGTTCGTCAAACTGTCCAACACGGATAGCGCGAATTGCACCGCCCACCTGTTGGGTTAGCTGCGGACGCTCAAATGTGGTTCCTGGCAAATCTATTACCAAACGAGTGGGGTTAAAAATTAATTGTGCTTGGGGTTGAACATTCCCTAAAGTATTAATTTCCAGCCTGTTTTGATTGGCATCAAAACGCCAAGATTCCAGTTTCGCGGCCATTGCCGGCGACGATAACATGAAGATAGTCCCAATAGTACTGGATAGTAACCAGCGTAATTTCACAGTCTTTTCTCCTAATTCACATTCATGGGAGCCGTTAATATCTCAACATATTGGCAAATCCTCACACCGTCACCGCGCACACTTGAGTTTTGCGCTGTTATTAAGACACAGCTAATGGCGTAAAATATAGCACGCTCCTCTGATTTTGCCATGCCATTAGCTTAGATAAGTTTGACTTGCAAAGCATCAGATGACAATAACAAAGAAGCTACTCCTGTCCCGCAGCAAGAATACTTAAATTGTTTTACTACTAAATTGGATAAAAATGGTAAAAATTAGATGTATTTACTCAATAATTTAGACTAAATTACTTATCTTCTCTTTAGATACTGAAGGATGCCACGAGCGATCGCATCTGCCATTTGATTTTGGTAAGCGGAGCTTCTGAGTTTAGCGTTATCATCTCGACCGGTCAAATAACCTGTTTCTACGAGAATCGAAGGCATAGAACTTTTTCTGAGAACAAAAAATCTGGCTCGCCGCACTCCCCTATCTCTGACATTTACATTTTGGAGAATACTGTTATGGACAGTGCGAGCTAGACCCAAACCACTATCGTAATAATATGTTTCTAAGCCACTGACATCAGAACGGCCTGGGCCAACTGCATTAGCGTGAATACTAACAAAGACATCAGCATTCGCCCGCTCTGCTAATTGCACGCGTCCCGGAAGAGTAACGAAATAGTCAGAATCCCGCGTCATAACTACTTGTACGCCATTTTGCTGCAAGACCTGAGCTATTCTTTTGCTAATAGGCAGTATTACATCCTTTTCTCGTAAGCCTCCCAGACCTACTGCTCCAGGGTCTTTACCGCCATGTCCGGGGTCAATGAGAACCACCACTCGCCCATTGGTAACTCGGCGCTGTGGTTGTGTTGGAGGCTGGGGATTGGGATTGTTTGGGTCTGGGAATGGACCCCGGTTTGGTGGTGGTAGCGGAGGTAAAGCAAAGGGGGGTCTGCCGGGGGGGATTGCAACAATTCGACGAGAGCCTTGTATTGGTAAAGCCAAAAGCTGGTCGCCGATTTGCTGGGGTTGCCCAAGTTGCACTCCGGCTGCTGGTTGAACTAAAACAACGACTGTATTAGGTTCTTGGGGTTGAAGACGTACCCGGAGAATGGGGCTATTGGGAGCAAAAGTAGGACCTGTAACTCTGGGAGCTAACTTTGCATTGGTAATTGTGACGCGGAACAGACCTGATGATCTATCCCAACTTCCTGTGGCAGATAAAGTTTGGTCTCCTCTAATTAGCAGTTGTGTGCCATTGTCAGCCAGTTGCACAGACTCAATTGTAGCTGGCGAGTTCGCAGATGCTCTGCTGGGAAGGGAAACAGGTTCTGACTGATTGTCAAAATTATTACTTCCAGGCAATCTGACAACGCGACTGGGCAGAACTACCAAACCACCACCGTTACTATTAGTTGCTCGCCAGTCTGGGCTATTTTTATCTACCCGTAAAGTCAAGCGGACACCAGGAGGTTGGGTTTGTAATCGGGTGAATTCGACGCGGCTAATACCATGTTTGTTAACAGGTATATTATTCGCAAGACGTGGTGATAAAGATGCGCTAGAGATATCCATGAAGATGGTAGCGCGATCGCGGCTGCGAATTACCTGAATCGGAGGATTGCTACCACTAGTGCGGATGAACAACCCATCGCCTGTTACTTGTAAGCTCTCAATTTGAGTCGCCCCTCGTGTAGTAGTGGCAACCCTTGAAATACTAGGTTGCGGCTCAGAGTCTGGGGTAACAACAGTGTAAGCACTTCTGGGAGATGAGGTGGGAGGTGAGGCTACTCTATCAACTTCTGGTCTAGGTAATTGCACCGTCCAGCGATCGCCAGTTGTACCAACAAATTTCACTCGTTTGGGGTCTAAACTATAACCAGGTGTCAGTTCTACAACTATACGTGTTGTTTCTGTATCAAACTGCCCAACACGGATCGAGCGAATTCCACCGCCCACCTGTTGGGTTATTTGTGGACGCCCGAACGTGGTTCCTGGTAAATCAATCACCAGCCGAGTCGGGTTAAAAATTAGTTGTGCCTGGGGTTGAACATTCCCTAATGTATTAATTTCCAGCCTGTTTTGATTGGCATCAAAGCGCCAAGATTCTAGTCTCGCGGCCATTGCAGGCGACGATAGCATGAAGATAGTTCCAATAGTGCTGGGTAGTAGCCAGTGTAATTTCACAGTCCTTTCTCCTAATTCACGTTCATGGGAGCCGTCAATATCTCAACTCATTGGTAAATCATCACACTGTCGCCACATAAACTTAAACTTTGATGCCTTTTGTGATTTTTTAAGTTGGTATAAATCAGTTATCAGGTTTCATATTGGGATTAAATCTCCATGTGAAATCTTCCACCTTTAGAGGTAGGAACTCTTACTCATAAGGAAGCTAGAAAACTAATAACTGATAACCGTTCACTGATAACTGTTTTTTGTTTTTTGCCATCAATGCACTAAATAAATAATTCCCATTACTGTCAGATGATCTAGCAAGATTTATGGGTGTTACTCCCCAATTATCTAGAAAATATTCAGATAAAGGCCCACAAGCCAAGGGAGACTGGAAATAAGTAACATTCCGAATGCTGGTAGAAATTATAAACAAACGATTATTCTACAATCACACGGGACGGAAATTTGGGGAGAGAAGTTTCCACTGCACAATCGTCAAATCTTCAAAGCTTAGTGATAGTACTTAGTTCAGAGTCCTGAGTTCTGAGCGAAAATTACTCAGAACTCAGTAATAGTTACCCAAGACTTTGATTAGCGATCGCTAGATTCTGGGGTCACTTCTAAATTGCCACTGTCATTTGATGCTGGTACCCTCAACTGAGGTGGTTCAATTACCAACGAAGTTCCAGAGGAACCATCTAAAACCAATTGCTCTGAGCCTGCATCCACAGTTTTTGGGTCTGGAAATACAAATCGTAACAAAGGAGGAGCTAAAAAGGTTGTCAAGATAACCATCATGATGATTGCTGCCCCTAGTGGTTTTGAGAGAGCACCACTAGCAGCGCCGACACCAGCAAACACTAATCCAACTTCCCCTCTGGGAATCATCCCCACACCAATCGCTAAACGGTTGATTCCCGGTTGACCAAACACGCTTAAGCCTGTGATTACTTTACCGAGAATGGCTACTATGATCAGGAAAGTTGCCATAATTAGACCTTCTCGATTGTCGGGAATTGCTGGGTTTAAAACTCCCAAATCGGTTTTTGCCCCAACAGTCACAAAGAAAATTGGCACTAACATATCGGCAATGGGACAGACTTGCCTTTGCAGTTCTTTACGCTTATCTGTCTCTTCCAAGACTAAACCCGCCGCAAAAGCTCCCAGAATTGCTTCTAAGTGGATGACGGCAGCAAGGTATGCCATAGCAAAAGCGAAGATGAATGCTGGTATTACCAGTCCACCGCGTGTTTTGAGTTGATCCGCGATCGCCACAAAGGACTTATTGAAAACATTGCCTAGTAAGATTGCTCCCAAAATAAAACCAGTGGCGCTGATAATCAAATAAATGACTTTGCTTACATCCACCACGCCATCTTTAGCTAGACTAGCAACTACCGCTAAAACGATGATTCCTAATACATCGTCAATTACGGCAGCACCCAAAATAATCTGCCCTTCTTTAGAATTGAGTCGCCCCAACTCTGACAGCACCTTGGAAGTAATCCCAATACTAGTGGCAGTCAAAGCCGCCCCTGCAAAAATTGCGGGTACAGCACCAATTCCAAATAAAGTCATTAGTCCCACAGTACCAGCGGCAAAGGGTACTACTACCCCGACTATTGCGACAACTGTGGCTTGAATACCAACTGCCATTAAATCTTTTAAGTTCGACTCCAAGCCGATTTCAAACAGCAGGATGATCACACCCAATTCTGCCAAAACAGAAACTACCTCAGACTGGGCTGCAAACACAGCTGGTGTAGCTTCAGGAGTTAAACCAGCAGTGATTTGAAGGAAGGACATGATCAAAGAGTTAGAACTGTCTGTGCTGCCTTCGGGAAACACTAAAAGGTGGAAAACAGAGATACCTACTACTACACCACCGACTAGTTCGCCTAAGACAGGCGGTAAACCTACTTGGTTTGATAACTCTCCACCAACTTTGCTGGCGAGATAAATGACTACTAAGCTTAGTAGCACTGCTGCTACTACCATTGAACTGTCTACGGCTTCTGTTGCAGTAGCCAGCAGAGGAAAAGAGAAGTTGATTGGATCTAACAAATGCATGGGTTCTGTGAAAATCCTTCTCTTTGATTTTGACGCGTTTCTGAAAAACGTCTATCTATGGAGACGCTATTGGCAGCTTAGTCAAAATAATTTGTACCATTTGTCAACTCAATCAAGCGCTGCCAGAAAACTTCCCAAACCGGGACTACAGACAGTCTAGGAAGCCTAGAAATTCAAATTCTGTGAATTATATTGTCCTGTTTGATTTGAACTCGTGTGATGGATTGGTGTATTCTTCGTAATCTCCAAAAAGGTTAGTGGAATTTTTTTAGTTTCAAAAAATGTAACCATTTCAGCTTTTGACTATGGCAGTGTCAAAGTAAGAACATACAAATCGTATCTAGCGATCGCACTTGAGTTGTGAAAAACTTGTGGTAGCTGTTGGCTCTCAACAGCCACCAGAAAATTGCTACATACGTTTATTAAAAACATCTGTGGATACTTTGAGGAGTGCAAATTTTATGACTAGAGCCGCTTTAACAGGTTCTCAGTTTCCCAATGGAAATATGTGGAAAATACTGCCTTTGGCAATGCTTTTATGTGTAAATTTTACACTACCTGCATTGGCACAAGAAAAAGAGAAATTGTGGCGAACCCTTAGTGTCAGTGGTCGCGGAGTAGAAACAATTCCTACAACCCTGGCGCAAGTCATTTTAGGAGTGGAGATTCAGGGAAAAACAGCACAGGAGGTACAGCAAGAAGCCGCCCGGAGGTCATCGGCTGTAGTTGCGTTCCTCAAGAGCCAAAATGTCGAAAAATTACAAACTACTGGTATTCGACTTAATCCAGTTTACAGCTACACCAATAATGTGCAGAGAATTACAGGCTATGCGGCCAATAACACCGTGAGTTTTAGCATTCCTACTGAGAAAGCTGGTACATTATTGGATGATGCAGTGAAAGCGGGTGCAACACAAATTAATGGTATTAGTTTTGTTGCGAATGATGAAGCGATCGCAAGGGCGCAAAAACAAGCATTAAAAGAAGCTACTCAAGACGCCCAGCAGCAAGCTGATGCTGTTTTCAGTGCCTTGGGTTTCAAACCCAAAGAAGTGGTGAGCATTCAAGTTAATAATGCAACTCCACCCCCACCACCCATGTTTTTAAGGGCTGAGGCTGCAAAGGTAGCTGATGCTTCCACCCCTGTTGTTGGTGGTGAACAAGAAGTAGAAGCATCGGTGACGTTGCAAATTAGTTATTAGTCATTAGTTATTAGTCATTGGTCATTAGCATTACTAAGAACTAATGACCAATGACCAATTAAAAATGTTCTGAAGACATATCTCCAGTACCGCCTTCTCCATCGCGCTTAGAGCCTAATAAATCTAGTTGGTCTACTCTAATAATAGGTGTAGAACGGTTTGCTCCTGTTTGGCGATCGCTCCATGTGTCAAACTTCAAGGAACCTTTTATGCCAATTAGGCTTCCCTTACGCACATAATTACCTGCTACCTCAGCCGTCTTATCCCATAATTCCAGAGTGAACCAGTCAGGTTCATCGCTGTTGCGCGATCGTCTTTTCACCGCTAGTGTCAATCTACACTTAACGCTACCAGATTCAAAATATTTTATATCAGGGTCGCTGCCTACACGACCAACAAGGGTGACAATATTGATACTCATATGCGTTACCCCTTAGTACATGCGTACTTAGTAATTTAGACTTTCATCATAGCGAATTGTGAAACACTTGAAAATAATGTGTTAAACAGTTAACAATATAGTGGACTTGAAAATTTATACATACTACTTGGAGAAACACATAAAAGTATACGGATATACTAAGCTAACCAGAGAATATCAAAAAATAGAGGCCTGAGACATAGTAAATATTCCTGGGAATCATATAAAAATATAGTCTAGTTTACTCAACTCAGGATACAAACTTAATCGAATCAACTCTTACCGTTGTAGTCAAGAAGTATCGCACATAGGGGGCTTAGAGACGCGTGGGTATTTTTAGGAACTTTCGCACATCATGGGATATGGGTATCGACCTCGGTACTGCTAACACCCTGGTTTATGTATCTGGTAAAGGTATTGTACTGCAAGAGCCTTCTGTAGTTGCTATTGATGTCAACGAAAAGGTAGCACTAGCAGTAGGAGAAGAAGCCAAAAAAATGCTCGGTCGCACACCTGGAAACGTGATTGCCCTCCGCCCCTTGCGCGATGGTGTAATCGCTGATTTCGATATAGCCGAGCTGATGCTGAAAAGCTTTATTCAGCGTGTAAATGAAGGTAAATCCTTAATTTTACCCCGGATTGTTATTGGTATTCCCAGTGGTGTCACAGGAGTAGAAAGGCGAGCTGTAATGGATGCAGCTCACCAAGCAGGAGCAAGAAAAGTTTACTTAATTGATGAACCTGTAGCTGCGGCCATCGGTGCAGGACTACCTGTTGCCGAAGCAACTGGCAACATGATCATCGATATTGGTGGTGGCACAACAGAAGTTGCAGTGCTGAGTCTTCAGGGTACGGTAATCAGCGAATCAGTACGCATTGCTGGAGATGAACTAACTGAATCGATCATTCAGTATATTAAAAAAGTTCATAACTTAGTCATTGGTGAACGAACTGCCGAGGATATCAAGATTCGGATGGGTTCTGCTTATCCTACCAATGATGATAATGATGCCATGATGGAAGTCCGAGGCTTACACCTGCTTTCTGGTCTACCGCGAACTGTAACCATCAAAGGGCCGGAAATCCGTGAAAGCATGTTGGAACCACTATCAGTAATTATAGAAGCTGTGAAGCGGACACTGGAACGTACACCTCCAGAATTGGCAGCAGACATCATTGACAGAGGTATTATGTTAGCTGGTGGTGGTGCTTTGCTCAAAGGCATAGATACCTTAATTAGCCATGAAACAGGGATTGTCACCCACATTGCCGCTGATCCTCTCTGCTGTGTTGTGCTGGGAACAGGTCGTGTGTTAGAAAACTTTAAACAGTTGGAACGAGTTGTCACGGAAAGCTCTCGTAATATGTAACAAAAAAAATATCAGACTTGAGTTCTATTTGAGTTCTATTTGGGTTTTATATAAATAGAATCCAAGTAGAACTTAATTTATATAAGTATGCAAAGGTATATATGGTAACAATACGGCGTTGGTGGGATCGGAAAGGGTTGCAAATCGGGTTGTTAGCTCTAGTCGTTGGTAGTGCTTGGATATTGCGACAGACTCAAGGTGAACTAGTGCTTGAAACATACCATGCAATTACCCGTCCTTTAGAGATGTTGCAGTCAGGGCCAACACCAGAAGAACGTCTCAGAGATGCCCGAATATTGGAATTGCAAACCCGTATAGTAGATTTGGAAAGTCAAAAGACAAAGCTACAAGATTTATTAGGCTATGTGGAAAAAGAACCACTGGCATCACGGCCAATTCCAGCACGGGTGGTAGGACGTAGTGCTGACCAGTGGTGGCAACAAGTTACTCTGAATCGCGGTGCAAATGCAGGTATTCAGGAAGGCTTTATAGTCAAGGCAGATGGCGGATTGGTGGGTCTGGTGGAAAGTGTAACTCCCAATACTAGCCGCGTGTTGTTAATCAGTGACCTCAAGAGTCAAGTGGGTGTATCAGTTAGCCGCACAGCAGCTAAAGGTGTTTTGCGAGGAGATTCTTCTGCGGAAGCTGTGCTGGAGTTTTATGAAAAAGTCCCAAATGTCAAAGTAGGAGATTTAGTTTCCACATCTACTTATAGTCAGAAATTTCCATCTGGCTTGGCAGTAGGACGAATCAAGTCACTGGATTTAAAGAAACTTCCCGCATCAGTGGCGAAAATTGAGCTTTTTCCGCCAATCCGGTCTCTCGATTGGGTAGCTGTTTATCCAAAGCTAGACAACCAAGAGTTGGAAACTCAAAAGTCGGCAAATCAAGTGCCGCAAAAGTCTAAGTAAATTCTTTGAGAAAATCCATAGAAAAATGAAGATTCCTGCATTTGGTAGTAGCAGGCAGAAAAAGCCAAAATCGTCAGAGCGAAAATCGAAATTCCAAATCCAGCCGCTTTCTCGTTGGCATCCCGGTGTCCGTCAATTGTTGGGTTGGATAGTAACGGCTAGTTCTGTACTGTTATGTTTACTATTATTGCCAACCCGTTTGCCAGGTATGGAATTATTGGGAATTGGCCCTAACTGGCTGTTAATTTGGGTGGTAGTTTGGAGTGTGAAGCGCACGGTGTTTGCCGGAGCATTGGCAGGTATAGTTCTGGGGCTACTTCAAGATTCAATGACATCACCTAATCCTACTCATGCTCTCAGTTTAGGTATAGTGGGAATTTTAACTGGTCTGCTCCAAAAGCAGCGTTTTATCGAAGAAGATTTTATTTCGATTGCTGTAATTGTTTTTGGTATGGCAGTTTTGGCAGAAACTATCTTTGGGTTGCAATTAACTTTGATAGGCGATCGCAAGGTCACAGATATTTGGACATATTACCAGCGTGTCGCCCTAGCTTCTGCCATTCTTAGTAGTCTGTGGGCACCTGTAGTCTATTATCCCCTAAATCGTTGGTGGCAGCGGATGAAATTGTTGGAGCAATAAAAAAAGGGAGTTAGGAGTTAAGAAGGGGGTAAGTTACAGGTGACAGTAAAGAAAATTATCCTCTTTACCCTGTAATCTAAATTTTTATGGAATTTGGGCAGGCTCCAGCAATATAGATTCAAGCTACATTGAATCAAACAACACCGTATCATGGTAGTTGGTAGCATCTATGTTTGATGCTTTCTTTTTTTGCCTTAAAAAATATCAGGTAAGTCATCTTTTGATTTCCTGATGGCAGAATATGGAAGCTTTCACTGATTAACCTAGTTGGAGAACGCTGATGTCAAAGGAAAGAAAAAGTAATAAAGAAGCTAAAAAACCTAAAAAAGATCCCAAAGACAAAAAGGAGAAAAAAGACCCAAACAAATAGGACGATTTAGGTAAATAGCTCTAGCGAAGACCAAGAGTTGCATTTCTTTAAATTGACAATACTTTGTCCAGTAGCATTGAATAGGAGAAATTATTGTCAAAAATTTATTCACCCTTGGTCAAGCCTCAAAATTTGATAATTTAGGTTAGTACGTACGATTGCAACTAAATTAGGCAGGAGTAAACTTTAACGAAACCCCATTCATGCAATAGCGCTTGCCAGTAGGTGCAGGGCCGTCATCAAAAACGTGACCCAGATGACCACCACAACGACTACAATGCACTTCAGTTCTGGTCATAAATAACGACCGATCTACAGTCATAGCGATCGCACCTTCAATCGGGTTAAAAAAGCTAGGCCAGCCAGTACCACTGTTAAATTTGGTATCAGATGTAAACAGTGGCTGTTCACACGCAGCGCAATAATAAGTACCATTGTTGTATTCCTTATCCAATGGGCTGGTGTGAGGGCGTTCAGTTCCGTGTTTACGCAATACACGAAACTGTTCTGGCGTTAAAATCGTGCGCCATTCTTCCTCAGGTTTAGTAATTTCAAATCCACTCTTAGAAGTTGTCATCGCTTCTGGCCCCCATTTGATATACCTTGATAACAATGCTGTGCCGACTATTACTGCACTAGCCTGTAAAAAATACCGTTTGTCCATATATCTATTATTTTCTATTTTCTGGTTTACTGGCCAATCAACTCCAGTACGGGATTCCCTACATCAATAACTATAATCAGCGATGTCTGACGACAAGCCGCTTTGCGTCTACGCTCTGCATTAGCCCTGATAAACTCATTAAAATTAGCTAATAAACAACAAAATATTATCCAATGTTCAGATCAACTTGACCTAATGTTGGACGGTACATCTAGATATTCTGCATAGATTACAGAATGATCAGGTTCTGATCAGAAGTGTTGGCTAACTCATGGATCTAGTGTAGTGATGCTTAATCATCATCTTCATCAGTGGTTGTCAGATTCTGAGTAGTCCCCTGTTTACCCCGATTCGTCAAAAATACAAATGCGCGATTGAGACGCTTTACACCACTTAAGGTAATCAGGGTCAGTAGCCCTCCCAATAATCCCATTTGCCATAGACCACAACCGATCGCAGCCCCCAACCCGGCCGCTGTCCAGACACAGGCAGCTGTAGTTAAATTTTTTACTTTTGGCGCAGCAGATTTTCTAGGAGACTCTTGTAAAATCAATCCGGCTCCGAGAAATCCTATCCCGGTAGCTACACCTTGAATTGTACGACTCAGTGCATTGGTGGCATCATAAACACTCTCTCCCTCAGCCTGTAAAGGAATCATCACGAATAGTGCTGCTCCCATACTTACAAGCATGAATGTTCTCATCCCTGCTGGTCTACCCCCTTGCTGACGGTTAAATCCAATCAAGCAACCAACCAGGAGTGCCAAAGATAATCTCAATGCTATATGTGGCCAATCGTTGGCAGTAATAAACATCGGCCCCATTGCCTTATTTCTCCTAAAGACGAACGGAATTTTGCACTTATTGCCAGTGGGCTGGATAGTTACCCACCTTCGTAGCCAAAAACCTAAACCTAAGTACAGCAAATCAATAGGTTTGACGTATTATTAAGATTAATTTAACAGAAGGTTATGGATAAGTAAACTAATATACACAAAGCTGCCATTGCTGTATTCCTCCTAGAGATAGAAGGAAGCAGCACTTCGGCTCCCTTCCCTACGGGACAGCGTCCCGTAGGGAAGATGAACAGGCGAGCGATGCCTACGGCGGGCTACGCCTACGCTAGTGGTCAACAAGCCAATCTCCAAGGTACTATCTCAACATTCAGGATGGTAAGCTGCTGTTTCCACCCGTTCAGAAGACATATCCGCCCTTGTGGTTTGGCAGTTCCTCTCCCATCGCTCAAAAAATTGCTGTAGATGTCTATCTAACTTGGGGGAACAACCGGTGCAAATAGGCGAGAAGATTGCATCAGTTTGGAGACTTGCAGAAACAGAAGGCCGGACTTTGCGATTTGGCATTCGCCTACATGTGATTGTGCGCGAAACCTAGAGTGAAGCTTGGGATGCGGCGAATCAATTGATTAAGTATGTAGATGACGAAGCGATCGCTAAAGCCCAAAAAGCTTATGCTCGGATGGATTCAGTTGGACAATGCCGGATGACTCAATTAAACCACGGTAATCGTGAGGCATTAGAGATAAGCCAGAACCTGTGGGCGGGAGTCGGTTTGGTACGGGGTGGTGCGGGAAGGGAACAGCCTTAGTAGGTGATCCTCAAACTAGGTGATCCTCAAACCGTAGCGGACAGGATATTGGAATATGCAGATTTAGGCATTGAGTCCTTTATCCTCTCTGTCTATCCCCACCTAGAAGAAGCTTATCGAGTCGTAGAACTTCTATTTCCCCATTTGCCCTTAGAGAATCTGCCGACAGTGGAGAAACAACATGTCTTGAGTCCATTTGGCGAGATTGTGGCAGCTGATTACAAGCTGGCGTTGGCGCAGCCCGCCGTAGGTATCGCTCCCCATATTAAAGCCACCGTGTATTAATCGCTTTTTTGGTCAGGTTAGCCAGTAAATTAGATGTAGGGCGTAAAAAAATAAACTTAATGAAAGCGATGTCTAACGACAAGCCGCAAGGCGTCTGCGCTTCTGATCTTGCATCTATCGTCGGCGAAGAAAATGCTATTTGCCTTTGGGAAAATATCGAACTTGGTCAGCAAAAACGTATCCAACAGGCTATAGCTTCTGGAAATTCACCCAGTTGTATTGTCTATCCTCGCAACCAAGAACAGCTAGCCGCAGTCATCGCCACCGCTCATACAAACAACTGGCGCATCCTCCCCTGTGGTAGTGGCAGTAAAATCGGCTGGGGCGGTTTAGCTGAGAGCATTGATGTTGTAGTTAGTACAAAACGCATTAACCAACTGATTGAACACGCTGTTGGTGATTTGACTGTCACGGTAGAAGCTGGGATGAAATTCTCTGATCTGCAAGCACTTTTGGCAAAGTCGCGGCAATTTCTCGCCCTTGATCCCACAGCGACAGATTCGGCAACCATTGGCGGTATTGTCGCCACAGGTGATACAGGTTCTCTGCGGCAACGTTATGGTAGTGTGCGCGACCAGTTACTAGGTATTACCTTTGTGCGTGCTGATGGACAAATCGCCAAAGCTGGCGGAAGAGTAGTCAAAAATGTCGCTGGATATGACTTGATGAAGTTGTTTACTGGGTCTTACGGCACATTAGGCTTTATTAGTCAACTAACTTTTAGGGTTTATCCGCTACCAGAGGCATCGGGGACGGTGGTACTAACTGGTAAAGCTGAGGCTGTATCTCAAGCGGCTGATATTCTTCGAGGTTCGGCGTTAACACCAGTCCAAGCTGATTTGCTATCAACTAAATTGGTGTCTAGTTTAGGTTTGGGTCAAGGAATGGGGTTAATTGCCCGTTTTCAAAGTATTAGTGAGAGTGTTAAGGAACAGTCAAACCGAGTTTTGGAAGTAGGGCAAAAGTTAGGTTTAAATGGGGCATTTTTTGCAGATGATGATGAAGCCAATCTATGGCAGAGATTGCAAGAACGAATACATACTACTGCTACAGAATCTGTAATTACCTGCAAAATAGGAGTGTTACCTACTGCTGCTATGGAGATTTTGACTCAGGTGGAGTTGGGTTTAATTCATATTGGTAGTGGTTTAGGCTTGTTACAATTAGAGGATAAAAATCAAGTATTGAAAATACGCGATGAGTTATGTTCCGCTGGAGGCAATCGCACTCAAGCTAATAGAGGTTTTTTAACAATTCTGGAAGCACCAGTGGCGGTTAAAGAACAAATAGATGTTTGGGGCTACACGGGGAATGCTTTGCCATTGATGCGCCGTATTAAGGAACAGTTTGATAGTAAGAGAATTTTAAGTCCTGGTAGGTTTGTGGGTGGTATTTAGTTTTAACGTAGGTTCGCAGAGGCTTGCCGCAGGCTACCGCAGAGACACTGAGGACGCTGAGATAGAGAGGGGAAAAATTATGCAAGTTTCAGAAAATTCTGTTAATAATACGGCTAGTTTAAAGAATTTGAAGGGGTTTGATGAGAATCATCCGCCTGACCCAAAGTTGATTGATAGTTGTGTACATTGTGGATTTTGTCTTTCGACTTGTCCCAGTTATCGGGTGCTAGGTAAGGAGATGGATTCACCTAGAGGACGCATCTATTTAATGGATGCAATTAATGAGGGTGAAATTGCTCTAAATACTGCAACTGTAGAACATTTTGATTCTTGTTTGGGCTGTCTTGCTTGTGTAAGTACTTGTCCGTCTGGTGTGCAGTATGATAAGTTGATTTCTGCAACTCGTCACCAAGTTGAACGAAATTATCCCCGCAGTTTGCCAGATCAATTTTTTCGTCAACTGATATTTTCTCTGTTTCCCTATCCCAACCTTTTACGGATTTTACTAGTTCCGTTATTGGTTTATCAAAAGTTGGGGTTTGCTAAATTTTTTCGCGCTACGGGTTTACTCAATAAAATATCGCCCCGTTTGGCAGCAATGGAATCTATTCTGCCAGAAATTACACTCAAATCCTTTCAAGATAATTTGCCTACTGTGATTCGCGCCCAAGGTGAGAAGCGCTACCGAGTTGGGGTAATTTTGGGATGCGTGCAACGGCTATTTTTCTCCCCTGTGAATGAAGCAACAGTGAGGGTTCTAACAGCGAATGGTTGTGAAGTTGTGATTCCAAAATCTCAAGGTTGTTGTGCAGCGCTTCCCGAACACCAAGGACAAACAGAACAGGCGAAAGCTTTAGCAAGGCAGATGATTGATAGTTTTGCTAACACTAATGTAGATTTTGTGATTATCAATGCTGCTGGTTGTGGTCATACTTTGAAGGAATACGGTCATATTTTAGAAGATGACCCAGAATATCGGGAAAAAGCGAATAATTTTGCGACTAAGGTTAAAGATGCTCAAGAGTTTTTGGCAACTGTTGGGTTAACAGCAAAACTTTCGCCACTGACTGATAAACCCTTGAATTTAGTTTATCAAGATGCTTGTCATTTATTGCATGGACAAAAGATTAGCGTGCAACCGCGTCAGGTGTTGCGACAAATTCCAGGAGTGAAGTTGAGAGAACCAATAGACGCGGCTTTATGTTGTGGCAGCGCTGGGGTTTATAATATGCTGCAACCGGAAGTTTCTGAGGAATTGGGTCGGCAAAAAGTGCAGAATTTGTTGAATACTGGTGCTGAGTTAATTGCTTCTGCTAATCCGGGGTGTACTTTGCAAATTACGAAGCATTTGCAGTTGCAAGGTAAGAAGATTTCAGTTATTCACCCGATGGAGTTGTTGGATTATTCGATTCGCGGTGAAAAGTTGAAATTGTAGACATTTCTTTGCTGTGGGATGGACATCTTGTCCGCCCCAAAAAAAGTTAGGTATTTTTTACTTGGAAGTTCTTAATCAGTCAATTTGAACAAGTTTTTTCCGAAATAGCCGCTTTCTCGTCTGTATAATCACTGAAATGGGCAAGAGCGTCAGGCTGATTTCGGGTGATTTGTGATGAAACTAGATTTAGTTAGATTTTTTCAGGCTTGCAACCCCAGTAAGACTCTGGTTGTGAGTAAACCGGAAGATAGACAATATTATATTGATTTCTCTAAAGTGCGTGGTGCCAAGATTATTGAAGAATTAGGACGAACTATCACCCGCCTTTCACCTGAAGAACCTACTTGTCAATTATTTACCGGACATATCGGCTGTGGCAAATCCACTGAGTTACTGCGGCTAAAGGCAGAGTTAGAGCAGCAAGGATTTCATGTGGTTTATTTCGAGTCTAGCCAAAGCCTCGATATGGCTGATATTGATGTTACAGATATTTTATTAGCAGTAGCTCGTGAAGTGAGTCAAAGCCTGGAAGCAATTAAAATTAACCTCAAACCAGGATACTTTAAAAATCTATTTACTGAAATTTCAGAGTTTTTGCAAACGCCGCTAGATATTGGGGTTGAGGCTGAATTATCTGTAGGTATTGCCAAGATTACTGCCAAAACTAAAGATAGCCCCAAACTTCGCGGTCAGTTACGACAATATTTAGAACCGCGCACCAATGGCATTTTAGAATCAATTAACAAAGAATTGCTCAGGCCTGCGATCGAAAAACTCAAGCAGCAGGGTAAAAAAGGACTGGTGGTAATTATAGATAATCTCGATAGAGTGGATAATTCTCAGAAACCTTCCGGTCATTACCAGCCAGAATATCTCTTTGTGGAACGGGGTGAACAGTTAAACCAATTAAATTGTCATGTTGTTTATACCATTCCGTTAGTGTTGATTTTTTCCAACGCTTTAGGAAGGTTAACAAATCGCTTTGGCGTAGACCCCAAGGTTTTGCCGATGGTTCCTGTGCAATTACAAGATGGTTCGCAATTCTCACAAGGAATCATGCTGCTGCAACAGATGGTTATGGCGAGGGCTTTTCCTGGTGTCAGTTGGGAACAAAGTCAGAATTTAATTACCGAGGTTTTTGATAGTCCTGATACTTTAGAGCGACTTTGCCAAGTTAGCGGTGGTCATTTGCGTAACTTGTTGATGCTGTTATTTCGCTGTCTTCAGCAAGAAGACCCACCTTTGTCGCAAGAGTGCGTAAATAGGGTCATTAAACAACGCCGCAATGAGCTAACTTTGGCAATTACACCCGATGAATGGGAATTATTGCGTGAGGTGACGCAAGAGAAAAGCTTGAGAGGTCATGAAAGATATGAACTTTTGCTCCGCAGTATGTTTGTATTTGAATACCGGAATGAGGATGGTTCTTGGTTTGATATCAATCCGATTTTGGCTGAAGCTAAGGAATTTAGGTTATGAATCGGGTATTTTGTGAAATGCTATAAGGGACTTCCAACTAAAAAAATATTCCATTGCTACTGTTGACCGTTGACGGTTCACAGTCAACAGTCAACAGTCAACAGTCAACAGTCAACGACCTCAAACGGAATAATTTATTTTTTGGAGTTCCCTAACGTTAAGCATCTCAGTCTTCACGGGAGCGGTCTCTGTCTTCATGGGAGTGGTCTCAGTCTTCACAGGAGCGGTCTCAGTCTTCACGGGAGTGGTCTCTGTCTTCACGGGAGCGGTCTCTGTCTTCACGGGAGCGGTCTCTGTCTTCACGGGAGCGGTCTCTGTCTTCATGGGAGCGGTCTCTGTCTTCATGGGAGCGGTCTCTGTCTTCATGGGAGCGGTCTGAGTCTTCACGGGGGCGGTCTTAGTCTTCACGGGAGCGGTCTCAGCTGTAATTTTCACAACTACAGCTTACAACTAGCAAAAATCATCCTTCTGCCCACTGCCCCGTACTTGGATGATGTAATTATACAAACAGCTAATATAAGGTAAATTATCTATGTTATGAGTAATCAGCAAGAGCCAGAAAATTTAGCCTTTGACAATGAGCGTTCATTGCAAACTCTGGTGCGAACAATTACCCTTTCTCAGGGAACATTTTCGCTGATTTTACTGCGCTGTAATTATGTTGCTTTACGTCAGCGTATGGTAGAACGGCTGCATCAATTATCTCCTGTACATATTCACGAAATTACTTTACCTGCATCAGTCAAAACGCTTTACACAAATATTCGTGGACAACTGGGGGATGAACAGCCACTTACATTGATGATTTTTGGTTTGGAGTCGGTTAAAGATATTGATACAGTTCTGACTTCAGCTAACCAAGTACGAGAGGAGTTTAGAAAGAACTTCCCGTTTCCGATATTGTTGTGGGTTAATGATTCAGTTCTGCAAAAATTTATTCGATTAGCAACTGATTTAGAAAATTGGGCAACTATCACTGAATTTGAAAACCCTACCGATGAGTTAGTCAACTTCCTTCAGCAAAAAACTGATGAAATCTTTGGAGGTGATATAACGCCTAATCCCCAAATGTGCCGGGAACTAAAAACTGCCCGTCAAGATTTGCAAAATCGAGGAGAAGTATTAGAAGCAGCACTTCAAGCAAGTTTAGAATTTGTGCTTGGTTTAAATAATTATCTACATGACGAGATAGATTCTGCTTTAGAACATTATCAAAAAAGCTTGGGGTTTTGGCAACAAAGTAATTATTTAGAACGAAAAGGTATATTACTCGTTAATATTGCTTCAGCTTATAACCGCCAATCGGAAAAAAATCAGACAGAAAATCAACGCTATTGGCAAGAGTCTAGAATTTGCTTTCAGCAAGCTATTGAAATTTTTGAACAAGCACAACGTTCAGATTTAGTTGCAAAACATATTACTAAACTGGGTGAAGTGCTACAACGTTTACAAGCATGGACAGAGTTGCAAAGCCTTGTGGACAAATCTCTGCCGCTACATCAAAATTATGGCACGTCGTTGCAGTTGGCTAAAGATTATGGTTTTTTAGCAGAAGTAGCTTTAAAACAGTCACGCTGGAATGAAGCTCATCAACTCGCAGGGCAAGCATTACAAATATTAGCTGAGATACCTAATTTACAATCAAATGAATTTAGTTGGCATCGGTTTATTTTAGCTAAATCTCAGCAGGGTTTAGGTCAAGTTGAAGCAGCAATTAATAGTTTAAAAGCTGCTAAAGCTGAAAGTAATCATCAATATAACCCCAAATTATATATATCCATATTAGAAAGTTTACGCTCACTTTATTTTGAACAAGGTGAATATCTTAAAGCTTTTAATATTAAGCAAGAACAATTACAAATTGAACAACAGTATGGTTTCCGCGCTTTTGTTGGTGCATCTTATCTAAATCCTCAGCGACAGGCAATTAATTCTGCACAGTTGCAGGTAGAAAATCCTGAAACAATTGCTCAAGAAATTGCCGCTTCTGGTCGGGGACAAGATGTTAAGCGGTTGCGAGAAAGAATTGGCGGGACTGAGCATAAATTGACTGTAATTCATGGTCAGTCAGGAGTGGGTAAAAGTTCAATTTTGCAAGGTGGATTAATACCAGCGTTGCAACAACAAGCAATTGGTGAGCGAGATTCTTTACCTATTTTGTTGCGAGTTTATACAGATTGGGTAGGAATGTTGGGGCAGAGTTTGGCTAAAGCTTTTGAGGAAGTCAGAGGTAATCAATTATTTGCTAATCTTGATTCATCAGCAGCTATTTTGGAACAATTACGGAAAAATACTGACCGGAATTTGTTGACGGTTTTAATGTTTGACCAGTTTGAAGAGTTTTTCTTTGTTTATCCAGATCAAGGTCAACGACGAGCATTTTATGATTTTTTGCGAGTTTGTCTAGATATTCCTTTTGTCAAGGTAATTTTGTCTTTGCGGGAAGATTATTTACATTATTTATTAGAATTAGACCGTCTGTTTAATTTGACTGCAATTAATAATAATATTCTCGATAAAAATATTCGTTATTACTTGGGTAACTTTTCGCCAGCGGATGCTAAGGCTGTGGTGCAGAGTTTAACAGAACGTTCTCAATTTTATCTTGAGCCTGCACTCATTGATCAATTAGTGCAAGATTTAGCAGGGGAGTTGGGGGAGGTACGCCCGATTGAGTTACAAATTGTGGGGACGCAATTACAAACTGAGAAAATTACAACTTTAGATAAGTATCGTCAGTTTGGCACTAAAGAAAAACTGGTTGAGCGATTTTTGGAAGAAGTCATCCAAGATTGTGGTGCGGAGAATGAACAGGTTGCTCGACTGGTTTTATATTTACTCACAGATGAAAATGGTACTCGTCCCTTGAAGACTCGTGCTGAGTTAGTCGCAGATTTGGCAGTAGAAGCCGATAAATTAGATTTGGTATTAGAGATTTTTGTGGCATCAAGGTTAGTATTGCTGTTACCAGAATCGCCTGCTGACCGTTATCAACTGGTGCATGATTATCTTGTATCGTTTATTCGCCAACAACAGGGCAATGAAATATTAGCAGAACTAGCAAGAGAGCGAGAACAGCGCTTGCAAGCAGAAGATAAACTAAAGCGTGAACAAGATGCGAGGCAAATATTAGTTGATGCTCAACAAGAAGCCAAGCGACAAATTCGCCAAGGAAGGATGCAGTTGAGGGCGAGTTCTGGTTTGGCGGTATGTTTATTATTATTTGCAGGTATATCATCTTTATATGCATTGAATCAAATTCAATTTGCTAAGGATGCTGATGATAAAAAGCAAGAGGCAGAAAATAAAGTTAAAACGGCTGAAGCTAAATACAAGTTAGTAACTCAAAGTTTGCAAGCTACGCAAAAACAACAGGTAGAAATACATAAGAAAGCGCAAGAATCAGAATCTAAAAAGAAAGATGCAGAGCAAAGACTTCAAGCAGCAAAAGCAGAAACTATAAAGGCAAAGGAAAACCTGCGTACTGCTAAATCAGATTTAGATAAAATAAATAAACAAGCAGGTGGACTACAAAAGCTACAACAGAGAAACGCCAAGGCACAGGAGCGAATAAAAATAGCTACCGAACAATTAGAAACTGCTGAGGTAAAATTACAACAAGCAACAACAAAACAACAGCAAGCAGAATCTCAAGCTCAAAAAGCCCAAACCACTCTTGACCAAGCGCAAGCAAAACTTGCACAAGCACAGAAAGCAACAGAAGCAGCACAAAAAGAAGCACAAAAGGGAACAGAATTAGAACGGGCTGGAGTTAATGCTTTAAGACAGTTTGAATATGCCGAGTTAGAATCGCTATTGGTAGCAATGCAGAGTGGTAAAGAGTTAAAAACTTTGGTAAAAGATGGTCGCCCTTTAGAAAAATATCCAGCTATTAGCCCGATTTATGCTTTGGATACTATTCTCAATAAAATTAAAGAACGTAATCAGTTCCAAGGGCATCAAGACATTGTCAGGGGTGTGAGTTTCAGCCCGGACGGCAAAACCATCGCCACGGCATCACAAGACGGGACAGCGCGGTTGTGGACGCTCAATGGACAACTGCTGCAAGAATTAAAAGGGCATCAAGACATTGTCAGGGGTGTGAGTTTCAGCCCAGACGGCAAAACCATTGCCACGGCATCATCTGACAACACAGCGCGGTTGTGGACGCTCAACGGGAAACTGCGCCAAGAATTCAAAGGGCATAAACGCAGTGTCTTAAGTGTGAGTTTCAGTCCCGACGGTCAAACCATTACCACGGCATCAGATGACAGCACAGCGCGATTGTGGACGCTCAACGGGAAACTGCTCCAAGAATTCAAAGGGCATCAAGGCAGTGTCTTAAGTGTGAGTTTTAGCCCTGAGGGTCAAACTATCGCCACAGCATCAGATGACAACACAGCGCGGTTGTGGAACCTGCAAGGGCAACTGCTGCAAGAATTCAAAGGGCATCAAGGCAGTGTCTTAAATGTGAGTTTCAGCCCGGACGGCAAAACCATCGCTACGGCATCATATGACAACACAGCGCGGTTGTGGAACCTGCAAGGGCAACTGCTGCAAGAATTCAAAGGGCATCAAGGCTGGGTCTGCGGTGTGAGTTTTAGCCCAGACGGCAAAACCATCGCCACGGCCTCATCTGACAACACAGCGCGGTTGTGGAACCTGCAAGGGCAACTGCTGCAAGAATTCAAAGGGCATCGAGACATTGTCTGGGGTGTAAGTTTCAGCCCGGACGGCAAAACTATTGCCACGGCATCACAAGACAAGACAGCGCGGTTGTGGACGTTCAACGGGCAACTGCTGGAAGAATTAAAAGGGCATCAAGGCATTGTCTGGGGTGTGAGTTTCAGCCCGGACGGCAAAACCATCGCCACGGCATCATCTGACAGCACAGCGCGGTTGTGGAACCTGCAAGGGCAACTGCTGGAAGAATTCAAAGGGCATCAAGGCATTGTCTGGGGTGTGAGTTTCAACCCAGACGGCAAAACCATCGCCACGGCCTCATCTGACAACAAAGCGCGGTTGTGGACGATCAACGGGCAACTGTTCCAAGAATTAAAAGGTCATCAAGGCATTGTCTGGGGTGTGAGTTTTAGTCCGGACGGCAAAACTATCGCCACGGCATCAGTTGACAACACAGCGCGGTTGTGGATGTTCAACGGGCAACTGCTGCAAGAATTCAAAGGGCATCAAGGCACAGTCTATAGTGTGAGTTTCAGCCCGGACGGCAAAACCATCGCCACGGCATCACAAGACGGGACAGCACGGTTGTGGAACCTGCAAGGGCAACTGCTGCAAGAATTCAAAGGGCATCAACAAGGCAGTGTCTTAAGTGTGAGTTTCAGCCCGGACGGCAAAACCATCGCTACGGCATCATCTGACAAGACAGCGCGGTTGTGGAACCTGCAAGGGCAACTGCTGCAAGAATTCAAAGGGCATCAAGGCTGGGTCTGGGGTGTGAGTTTCAGCCCGGATGGCAAAACCATCGCTACGGCATCACAAGACGGGACAGCGCGGTTGTGGATGCTCAATGGGCAACTGCTACAAGAATTCAAAGGGCATCAAGGCAGTGTCTTAAGTGTGAGTTTCAGCCCGAATGGCAAAACCATCGCCACGGCATCACAAGACGGGACAGCGCGGTTGTGGCCTGTAGATAATTTAGATCGGTTGTTGGTACGGGGTTGCAATTGGCTGCATGATTATTTGCAGAGTAACCCGAATTTGGGTGAGAGTGACAAGCGTCTCTGCGATGATATTAAGTGAAAGCCAATCTCAATACGGTTGGGTTAAGGCTTACTGGCAACGATTTTGGGTTTTCGAGACGCGATAAATCGCCGTCTCTACAATAATCAGTCTTTCCTCTTGAGGGCGATTTATCTCGTCCTTGTGATCTATAATTTTCATCAAAAAACCTTAACCAAACCGTATTGGAACCAATCTCTTCTCTAACCCCCTTCTCTTCTGTTAGGACGATGAAGTAAATTATTTCTCATGCCATCATCAGCAATAAAACAAAACGTCAGTTGAGGTTTTTCATGGCATTAGAAGGGGTGATTTTAAATTATTGATGGAACACTGGTTACAAGTAATGATGTTCATGCAAATTCCTGGGTAGAGGCATTTGCAGCTTATGGCTTGGAAGTGCCATTTGAAAAAGTCAGCCCACTCATAGGCATGGGTGGAGATCAACTGATTCCCAAAGTAGTGCCAGAATTAAATAGTGAAAAAGGAACTGGCAAAGCGATCGCTAAACTACGCAAAGAACTATTATTTGACAAATATATACCGAAAATCACTGCTGCCAATGGGAGCAGAAACTTAATATTAAAGATGCAAAAATCGGGATTGCATCTGGTTGTCGCTAGTTCAGCCAGTTCTGAAGAACTTGAGATCATGCTCAAAATTGCCCAAGTAGATGATTTGCTATCGGAAGTAACTACATCCGATGATGCCGAAGCATCTAAACCTGCTCCTGACATTGTAGAAGCTGCCTTGAACAAAGGGCAAATGACTCCTGAAAAAGTCGTGATGCTAGGAGATTCGCCTTATGATATTGAGTCTGCCGGCAAAGCAGGGGTAGCTGTAATTGCTTTGCGCTGCGGTGGTTTTAGCGATGAACAACTGTCGGGAGCGATCGCAATTTACAATGATCCAGAAGATTTGCTAGAGCATTATGACTCTTCTATTCTGGGCGCAAATGCTTAGGGTACTAAAAAGGTAAGCGATGTCTGGTGACAAGCCGAGTCAGTCTCTATGCACTTTAGAGAATTATCTTATGCGATCGCTACTATTAGTCTCCCATGTACTTTTGGTCATAATTCAGTATCTTCTAAATATGGGTTCATTCCTGGAAATGGATAAGCCATAACAAATATCCCAAAACCAAAATTTTAGAAGTAATTCTCATAGCCCCCTCCTGGCTTACCTGTTGGGGGTGGAGTTCTAAGAACAACTAGTAAGGGCTGCACCACATTGGTCTTCCCTTGCCAACCAACCCTTAACACCTTGATATTCCACCTGTGCCCAATCTCCCTGACAGCCTAACAATATGACAGCCGTATTAGCAGGAATTCTTCCCACTTTTTGGCTTTGTTCACTGGTACTAGCATATAAATCCACGCCATTAGTACCGTAACCCTGCGTTGTTAAGCCTAACTTTGGCACGAATACCCATCCAGTTCCTTCAAAACCATCACTAGCATTAGTAATCTGCACCCAATTTCCAGCAGCAGCAACAACCTGAACTGTTTCGTTGATGGGTATTTGCCCCAAAATTGTGCTTTTGGTACTAGCATTACTCCGCACATTTAAACCTTGCGGATCTGTATCAATGACGTAGGCAAGAATATCGCAATTTTCTGGGTTAGTTGATTTGGCTAAAGCTATTTGGTCAACTATACCAGTATTGAAAATCGCACTAATACAACTGAATGCTAATCCTATGACTAACTTTGATGGAGGACTTTTCACTTTTTTTGTTATGATTTCTTCAATTTTATGGCATCAGATGTAGGGGCGTACAGCTAGCTGTACGCCCCTACCTATGTATCTTTATCAAGTATTTCGTGAAATGGTATTATCTCATATCATAGCCAAACAAATTTGGGTCTACTTCTCCTAACTGCAACTCTGCTAAACCATACTCCGCCCATCGTCTTTCTACCATCGCCGCCACATCTGGGTCAGACTCCAAAGGCGAACCCCATTCATGGTCTGTTTCCGGCGGAATTTTTGTAGTCGCATCAATTCCCATGCGTCCACCTAAGCCAATTTTCTCACTGGCAAAATCCAACGTATCAAAAGGTGTATTCGGCAGAATAAAGACATCTCGCACTGGGTCTACTTTGGAACTAATCGCCCAGACCACTTGACGCGGATCGCGAATATTTATGTCTTTATCCACAACAATTACAAATTTGGTGTATGTAAATTGTGGTAAAGCACTCCAAAACGCTAAAGCCGCCCGTCGCGCTTGTCCTGGATATGCTTTATCAATGGAAATAATCGCCGCTTTGTAACTTAAAGCTTCCATTGGTAGAAAGAAATCGACAATTTCTGATACTTGTTGTCGCAGTATGGGCGTATAAATACGATTTAGTGCGATCGCCATCATCGCTTCTTCTTTAGGTGGACGACCGCTAAATGTTGTTAAGTAAATCGGATTTTTCCGGTGCGTCATACACTCGAAGCGTACCAACGGCGAATCTTCCACACCGCCGTAATAACCCATATGGTCGCCAAAAGGCCCATCTGGTAAAACTTCTCCTGGTGTAATCGTTCCTTCCAAGACAAATTCTGAATCTGCGGGAACTTCCAAATCTACAGTTTTACACTTTGCCAACTGCACACCAGAACCGCCGTACAGTCCAGCAAACAGCCATTCTGATAAATCTACAGGTATAGGTGTGGCAGCTGCCATGATAATTAGAGGATCTACACCAAGTGCGATCGCAACTTCTAATTTTTTCCCACATTCGGCCGCTTTTCGTAAATGTCTCGCACCACCTCGTACCGATAACCAGTGAACCGTCATCGTATTCTTAGATTGCAGTTGCAAACGATACACACCTACATTTGGTGTACCCGTCTCACAATCTTTGGTAATTACCAGTCCCAGCGTGATAATCTTGCCAGCATCACCACTATAAGGACGTATCAAGGGCAACTTATTTAAATCTAAATCATTGCCTTGCAGCACAACTTGCTGACAAGCAGGGAAAAAATCCCGTCCTGGTTTCGCCTTCACCACATCAAACAGCACTTTCCCAAAATCTATCGCCTGGGAAATCTTCTTCGGCGGTTTTGGCTGTTGCAGCATACTCAATTTTTTCCCCAGAGTTTCCAACTCCTCTGGATGCTGCATATTCATCGCCCAGCAAATCCTTTCCACAGTGCCCATCAAATTCACCGCTACCGGGAAGGAAGCGCCTTTGACGTTTTCAAACAACAACCCTGGACCACCTTTTTGCAGCATCCGGTTGGAAATCTCAGCAATTTCTAAATTTGGGTCAACTAAAGCTGAAATTCGCCGTAATTGTCCCTTGTCTTCCAAAATTTTAATGAATCCCCGCAAGTCTCTCGCCATTGTTCTAATAAAGCTGATTATTTAAGAAGTGTGAAGCGCTTTCTTATATTATGGGGCATTGGGTATTGGCCAAACAGGGCACTGGGCATTGCAAAGAGACAAGGAAGACAAAGAAAAAACTTGTTCAATAATTCTCTCTTGTCCCTGCTGCCCTACTTATCCCTTATCTCTCCATTCGGAAAATTGTTAGTTTTAATTGGAAATTAACCTGTTTAGTAACTTTTCTTAACTGTGTTTTCCAAAGCATTTAGTTATTGTATCTAGGGATACGCAATTATTTTTTATAAATAAGCGCTAACCTAATCAAACATGGCCAAAATATACTATACCTTCCTGGCAGGAGGCCTTGTTATATGGCCCCTGCTGGGTTTATTTGTTAGAAGCTTGGACTGTGCCTTGCTTTCAAGTTTTTCGAAATTTTTGTAAGTTTGCGTTAGCGTAGACCAAGCCAGACATCGCCACCCCTAACAATGTATATTTAACAGATATTTTGTTAAATAGTAGAAGGAAGATTTTTTGAATTTTAGCAATGAATTTGATTAATTTTCAAGATTATCAATAAAAAATATTTTATAACTAATATTTTTTGCAACATCATTAAAACAATAATCCTACGCCTAAAAGGTGTGAGATTTTTAAGTAATAATGTTGACTTTACCAGTATCAATATCGTAACAAGCACCAACAATTTTTAGTTTACCTTCACGGAGCAATTTAGCTAAAATTGTTGAGCTTTCCTGCAATTTTTCAGCTTGATATTGAATATTGGCAATAACTGCATTCTGCATATTATCACCCGTTCTTAATTTTACCTTTTCTACAGATGGTTTGATGCCCTCAATAATCAAACCAATTCTGCCAGGAAGTGGTTCATTTTTGATTGCTTCTGCGACTGCACCGCATCTTCTATGACCCAAAACCATAATCAACTGCGAACCCAACACTGCTGTAGAATATTCGAGGCTACCTATAACCGTGTCACTGACGACATTACCAGCAACTCGCACTACAAATAAATCTCCAAGTCCTTGATCGAAGACGATTTCCGCAGGTACTCTAGAATCTGCACAGCCCAATATGGCGGCAAAAGGATACTGAGCTTTAGCAACTAATCGTAGACGTTCTAATGATTGATCGGGATATTTGCGTTTTTGATGAATAAATCTTTGATTACCATCCAGCAAGCATCTGACGGCTTCATTTGGACTGATTGGATTAGGGTTAACTGGGTGAATATCAGCAACAGCAGTTTGCTCTGGATTCCAAAAGCTATCACCAAAAGCAGTAGCCGCAATACCTACCACACTGGCAAATTTGAAGAAATCACGTCGCCCTACAAATCCATTAATTCGACTCATCAATTTACCTAACAACAAAGCTGTTCTTAGGAAGATACCAGATTTAAGCAAGATACAAGAGTATTTTATTACACGGTTTAAGAGTCATTTAATCTTCACATTTCATCGTAATTTATAATTTATATCTGTAAATATTCTCTATTCTGTGTATCAAGTAAATTCGATATCATTTGTAAAATTTAAAGCCAGGGTTAGCCATAACCAGGACGGTTTTTTCAATACATAATCTTCTGATTACGAAAGAGTATAATTCGTGTCAAAAGCTAAAAAAATCTATTGTTTGTATTTACTGTGTTTTTTGGGAATACTTAACTCAGTACTGGCTATAGACATGACTTTTTTAAACAAAATGAACTGGAATTTGTTACGTAAAAATACCCCAAATAGCTCTGGCATAGATCCGTCTGTTCCAAGCCTTCAATATGTGGTGCAGAAGAAATCTGCAACACCATCAACCCCCAAAAACCTGGCTGAATTAGAGCATGAAATCGAGTTACAAAGGCAAGTTCTCAAAACATCCCCTAAGCAACTACATAGCAAAGCCAAGTGGGGTATAGGTAGTAGACTTATTTGGATAGTAATACTTATAGGCATTCCCGTTGGTGTAATTTGGGTTGCGAACCAGCCTTATCCGGTGATTCGCCGTCCGGTAATGCTCCATGCACCTTTTTTGTTGCTACCCAGCTACATCAGCATGGATAATCACTATCGGCAGGCGTTGGTATCAGTCGAGCAAGCTGAACAGTTGATTGAAAAAGCTACTAGTCCCGCTGATTTGGCTTTGGGAGAACAGAAGCTACAAGAAACACAACAACATCTAGATCAATTACCAACTTCCTTTGTTAACGATTGGTCACAATACAGATATTGGTGGTATGACTCGCGCTTTAGCATCTACGGTTTTAATGCATTTCGGAGTAAAGTTGGGCAGCTAGAAGCTCAGGTTTTTCAGGAAAAGAATGCTCAGTCTTTGCTTACCGATAATATGCAGACCTTCTTAAATGCAAAACAGCAATATGAACGAGCTACAACAGTAACTGATAAACAGACTGCAACAGCAGCTTGGCAAACGGCGCTTAATCAATTCGAGCAGATTCCTGGTCAAACCCTGGCAGGAAAAACTGTACAAAATCAACTAGATAATTATAAGCGTGAGTTTCAGGAAGTTGTTGGATTGGCTGCTGGGAACGATCGCATCAGTGCCTTAATCACCGCAGCGCGGCAATTTTCCTGGCAAGCTGCCAAAGCTGGTCAAAATCCGCCGCACACCGTAACTGAATGGCGACAGATAGAAAATTTGTGGATAGAGGCAATTGAGCGGCTCAAAGATATTCCTTCAAAAGACTTGGCTGGTTATACCGAAGCACAGAAGTTATTAGCAATTTATGAGGCTAATTTAGGTCAAATTAAGGTAAGACGGCAAGCTGAGGCAGATGCTGTGGAGGCTTTGCAGACGGCGCAACGAAAAATCGAAAGTTTGTTGGCTTCAATTCCTGCTGATCCTCATGATATGAAAAGCAATCGGGTGTTGAGCCAATTGCAAAGTATTATTAATCAATTAGAAAAAGTGCAAAATGGCACAACAGCCTATCTGAAAGCTCAAGAATTACTACTTTCGGCAAATAATAAACTAAGCCAGCTACAGACTAAGTAAATGGTGGCGATCGCTTTGGCTAACTATGTGTTTTCTGTTTGATTTCTAGCCAGTTGTAGTGAAGCGGTGACGCTCGCTCTGCTTGTTGACTGCATCTACCCTTTTAGGGTAGTCCACAGAGCGGGCATCAACAACTGGCCATTGGGTGGGATTTTTGAGACGGGAGTCGATCCCTTGTAGAATTTTCTCAATGTCCCAGTAACCCTGCTGATATCTCAATTAAAACTGGAACAGAAAAATTTTGGATGCCAAATTGCCAAAAGCACTCAATCAATTTTGATTGGGACAAACATAGGCGTTTTTATACCATGCAAAAACGCTCCAGGTTTCCTCTGGAGCGACTTTGCAGGAGTTGTTGTTACTTAGCAGTGCATCAAAAAGTGATGCACTGCTTTATATATAGGAAGTTTAGTATGTATTCCTATTCATTCAGGGTTCTGGCAAATCCGGTTAATTTGCGTTTTAGTTACTTTTTCCTGAATGAATGTCCTGTTTTACCTTTCTACTCACTGTAGATGTGATTAGAAACGCAAGGATTATTGGGGAGAATTCTTTGAGCATCGAAAACGACGGTCGCGGCAGTGGCAGGTAGTATTATGGCTTTTGTATTAGTTATAGATAGCGTAGGCGCAGCCCACCGTAGGCATCGCTATCGCCTAGTGAAGCCCCCATATTAAGCTGGTGTTATGTTGAATGGGGCAAGAGTGATTAAAAAGGGTTAATGTCTTTTACCTGCTCCAAGATATAGCTCACCCACTTTCGGGTCATTCAACAATTCTTCACCAGGGCCAGAGATCGCATCGCGTCCCGACTCCAGAACATAGCCGCGATTAGCCATTTCTAAAGCCTTACGGGCATTTTGTTCCACTAATACGATCGCAGTACCCGCCTGATTAATTTGTTTAATCTGCTCAAACACTTGTGTCACTAAGATCGGGGATAAAGCAGCAGATGGTTCATCCAAAATCAGCAAACTAGGTTCCAACATCAAAGCTTTACCCATCGCTAACATCTGGCGTTCTCCTCCAGAGAGAGTACCAGCGCGTTGACGACGGCGATCGCTTAGTCTTGGGAACATGGTAAATATTTTATCTTTAATTGGTTTCAACGGAACGTTAAGCACAAAAGCACCCATCTCCAAGTTCTCTTCAACACTGAGAGAGGGGAAAACATTGGCGATTTGCGGTACGTAGCACATTCCTCGTTGGACAATTTCATTGGACTTTAGCCCCACGATATTTTCACCTTTGAAGGTAATTGTGCCTGTGTGGGGGATCAAAAGCCCAAAAATTGCTTTTGCTAAAGTAGATTTACCAGCACCGTTGGGGCCAATCACAGTTACCAATTCCCCTGGTGCAACCCGGAAATTCACACCTTGCAGGATATCTACATCTTTGATATATCCAGCGTGGACATTTTGGACATCTAGTAAATAGTCATTTGTCATGTGTCATTTGTCATTTGTCATTGGTCAACAGTCAAGTCAAAAATAACTATTGACTGTTGACTATGGACTATTACGGAGTTTTTTGCAACTCCGGTCGTTCTTCTGCAAGAATTGCCCCTTCTACTGGGCAAACTTGGAGACATATACCACAGTCGATGCAAGTGGCAAAGTCAATCCAGTACCAATCGGTTCCCTTGGCATTTTTGCCTGGGCCATCATGAATACAAGCTACGGGACAGGCATCTACGCAGTCAGCGACGCCTTCACAGACTTCAGTAACAATTGTGTGCGGCATGTTCTCGATTCCCTTTCTTCTGTATCGGCTATTTCTAGCCTAGCAGGGGGAGTGGGGAGTGAAGAATGTGGGACAAGGGGGAATTATTGAACAAGTTTATTCCTTGTCTCCCCCCTCTCCCTTGTCTTCCTTGTCTCTTTCCAATGCCCCATGCCCAATACCCATTAACGCAATGGTTCAATTTTTGGGGAGCCATCAGCTTTGATCCAAGCAATTTGGGCAATGCCGCGATCGCGTGCATATTGGCGAATAGCGTCTGCATCCCTTCCCCCCAAATCAATTTCTACCCTTACCAAATGAGTGGAATCTCTGAGTTTTTGCGCATAGGCAAAGGCGGCGGCGTTAGCATTAGCTGTCTCTGGTACTACCAACCAATTACTAGCTGGGGTTACTTGCGGTAATTGCTGGGTACACAGCAAAACTTGGTATAAATCTTCGATATTGAGTCCAAAACCAATTCCGGGGATGTTTTCTCCTTGGGGATGATATAACCCCAAAAGCTGGTCATAGCGACCACCCCGCCCTAAAACTCTGGCTTGAGATTCGGTATCGTTGACAACTTCAAAGACGATGCCAGTGTAGTAATCTATGGTCTGGATGAGGCTGAGGTCTAGGATTAACGGAAAATTTTTCTCTGATTCCAGTAATTCTACTAGGGATTTGAGGTTATTTACTGCCTCTCGCTGTTCTTCATCTAGATCCAAACTACTGACTTTTTGTAACACGTCTGCACCAGGGCCGCGCAAATCCATGATGATTCGGGCGCGATCGCGTAGTTTGTCACTCAGGGGTAAAGTATCTATAGTAATGCGGTCAAGATGAGCGATCGCACTACGAACTTGATCCTGTAAATTAACAGGAAAGGCACTCAGGAGCGATCGGGTAATTCCCGCTTCACCTAAAATTAAATGCCATCCCCGCAACCCCAGTGCTGCCAAACAATCAGCTACTAACAGCAATACTTCCGCATTCGCCAGCAATCCGCCAGCACCTAACAACTCCACCCCAGCTTGATAAAACTCTTGCTGGCGATTGTGTCTACTTTCCCAAGTGCGGCGAAACACATTAGCGTTGTAGTACAACCGTTGCGGATAAGTTGCATTTGCCATTCGCGTGACAACAGTACGAGCAATAGATGCTGTTAATTCTGGACGTAGCCCTAATTCATCATCTTCGCCATTTTGTAGTTGAATCACCATCTGGCGCTGGATTGCTTCCCCCGCCATCAGAGTATCCATGCGTTCTAAAGTCGAGGTGATAATCCTGTGATATCCCCAACGATCAAACACCTGCTGTAACCGATCTTCAATCCAGCGTTTTTTCTCCACATCCAAGGGCAATAAATCCCTGGCTCCTGCTGCTGGTTGATACACCATTATTTTTTCTTCCCACCAAACAAACCACCGAACAAACCACCACTACCAGATTTATCTGGTTGCTTATCTCCATTATTGGCGGATGAAGTCACCTTATGATCACTAGGTTGTTGTCCTAGAGCTTTATCTATTTTTGGTTTCCATTGCAGAGCCGTTTCGTCATTGGGGTCTAATTTGAGAGCATTATCGAAGTGGATTTTTGCCATTTTTAGCTGATTTTGCTTCAAATACACCATTGCAATTAAGCTATGGCAGTGACTATTTTTAGGTTCTAGCTTCAGGGCATCCTGCAACTCTACTTTGGCTTGGGCAAATTGGTTTTTATCAATCAAAGATTGAGCACGACGAACATACTGTTCTACAACCGAGTCTTCTTTTGGTGGCGCTGGTGGTGGTGGTGTACTTTTTGGTATATTTTGCTGAGGTGTGCTTGAGTTAACTTTGGGTTGAGCAGATGGCAGCGGTGTAGATGATTTGCCCGCACTCCGCATTAAATATACTAAATTCAATTCACTAACTTGGGCAATGACTTGCAGCGCTTGCTCTAAAGGATCATATTGAGTTTCGCCAATTTTAGCGATCGCACTTTTATAGAAATGATCAAGATTAGGTGCCTCAACTAACTGTCTAGCCAAGTCGGTGCTGAGAGTCACCGAAGTAGATTCTTGTACCAAGCGCTTGCCAATTTGCGACAAAATTAAAATATATTCCGTGCGAGTGCGATCGCCACATAGTTTTTCGTAAGCTGGGTTAACCAGCTTTGATAACAATTCGTTCCCTAGCTGTTTTTGTTCAGCACTTTCAGTAAAACTACTATCCGGGTGTAGACGGCGGGCGATTTTGAGATAACGTTTGCGAATTTCTTTGACATCCGCATCCACTGGAACGCACAAAATTGCGTGATGATCTATGAAATCATATTTAAATAGTCCACGATCTATTTTGAAAGACATATAGAGGATTTGCACCAAAGGAGCAGTTAGATTTTTTTTAGTTTACCCAAAGTCGAGGGTAAAGCCCCCATCTGCTACACCCATGCTGATAACGGTGGAACTTGTAACAATTCGCTACTGAGGGAGTCGTGAATATAACCATTTGTTGCGAGAATTCTACCTGACTCAATTTTGACGGGAGTGCCATCGTAGGCGGTGACTTTGCCCCCAGCTTCTTGTAAGAGAATTATCCCGGCAGCAATATCCCAAGGAGAAAGCCCTCGTTCCCAGTAACCATCGACACGTCCACAGGCAACATATGCTAAATCTAGCGATGCAGAACCGCTACGTCTAACTCCTTGGGTAAGATGGGTGAGGTGACTAAATTCTGCGTAGTTGTTATCAGAGGTTTCGCGGCGATCGTAGGCGAATCCTGTCACTAATAGACTTTTACTTAGTTCAGATGTTACCGAAACCTTGATAGGGTGCCGGTTACGCGTTGCTCCCAAGCCAGCAGCAGCACAGAATAGCTCATTGTGAAATGGATCATAAATTACACCAAGTTGCGGAACACCATTCATTAACAGCCCGATAGAAACGGCAAAAAATGGGTATTGATGAGCGTAGTTGGTTGTACCATCTAGAGGATCTATTGCCCAAAGGTATTCATTCTCTTGATTACCTAATTTTCCTGATTCTTCAGCGAGGATAGAATGCTGGGGAAAGTGGCGGCGCAAAATTTCTAAAATCAACTCTTCTGAAGCTTTATCAGCAGCGGTGACTAAATCACCGGGGCGACCTTTTTCAATAATTGCGTCTTCTAATTTACCTAAGTAACCTTGCAAAATGGCACCAGCAGCTAAGGCCGCTTCTGTAGCAATATCTAGAAAAATTTGTAGATTAGTCATTAGTCATTAATCATTAGTCATTAGTCATTGGAAAGAGACAAGGAAGAAACTTGTTCAATAATTCTCCCTTGTCCCCTTTGTCTCCCGACTCCTCAAAGATTTTGGCGGCGAAACTCGGCGGGAGTCAGGCGCATGGATTTTTCTGGGTTCCAGATTCCTTGGCCCATGAGTCTAGCCCATTGTTGGGCACGTTCTAAACGCTGGTCATACTTGTGGTTAGGCGATCGCCCAACAAACATGGCATTCCCTTGTTTCACTAATTCTTCATTCAACAACACCTTATTTTTCCACACATAAGCTAGAGTTCGCCCAATTTTGTCTTTTGCTTCTAAATCAAACTCCAGCGTTACCGATTGTTCTGCACCACCAATTAGATTCTCTAACTGTTCTTTTGCTGCTTCCCCCCAAGGCCGCTGTCGCAAATCTGGTGCATCAATCCCAACTAACCGCACTTGAGAAATCAAATTTGGTTGTTCAGCCATGCCTAACACTTCCAAACTTTGCCCACTAACTACCCGCGCTACTTTCACTTGAGCCTCATTGTTTGGCAGCTGGTTTTTACCTTGGCAACTCACCAAGAGCAATAAGCAAGCTAAAATGGCTATTTTTCGCACCCAGTCACCAAGACGCACAAGCATCAGAACTTCTCCTATGGTCGCCGCTGCGCGATCGGTGATTTTGAATTGTTTATTCCTCATCTAACGGTAAACCAGCTTTGACTCTTCCCCTAGCAAAATAGCGGCCAAACTGGAGTTCGTAGACTTCATCTTCGTCTTGCGTCTCCACCTCCAAGTCAGAACGGGGGTAACTCACACACAACAAGGCATAACCTTGCCGACGTAAATCTGGCGACAATCCGATCGCCTCTGGTTGGTAAATTTCTCCCGATAAAACTCTCACTGCACAAGTGGTGCAAGCCCCGTTGCGGCAGGAAAACGGTAGGTCTACCCCTTGTTTTTCGCCAGCGTGAAGGATGTAGCGGTCTTCTGGGACTTGGAGGGTGTGTGTTTTGCCAGTGGCGCGATCGCGAACTCTAATTGTGTATGTACGGGACATCTGGATTTGCGTTTTGGGTTTGGGACTTTCAGATTCAATCTAAATATCTTTCTTTATCTTTGCATTTTCTGGGATTCTATAGTATGATCGTAACTTGTGGCGCCTGGAGAGGTGGCCGAGTGGTTTAAGGCGCAGACCTGGAAAGTCTGTTTAGGGAAACTTAACGGGGGTTCGAATCCCCCCCTCTCCGTTTTAAAACCTAGTCTAAATATATAGTTTGAACCATACTTCTACAAATAGTCGGGTTCAGTAAAAATCAGGATATTGCCAAATAAATTCTTAAAATTTTTTTGAAAGTACGTTAGCGTTCCGCAGGAAAGGGATTGTACAAACCAAAAAACAAGCGAGGCACTTGTGACCTCGCTTCTGTTTTAGTGAACTAAAACAGTGGTTTACACAAGATTAACGAGACCTATTACCGCTTGCACCTTTAGCTGACTTTGCCTCTTGAAGTAACTGTGGCAGATGCTGCTCAATTTTTTGAGATGTCTGTTCTTCCTGCTGCAAGTTTTGCTGTAGCAATTGCACTACTTCGTTTTGCCCCATCTGCTCGGCACCTTTAATCAAACCACGATAGGCGGCAATTTCCAGTTGTTCGACCTTGGCCTGTCCTCCTGCTAGCCCTAAATCCACAATTTGGGGATTATCAGCAGACAGTAGTGTTAATTTTTGAGTATCACTAATCAAACCAGCCGCCGCATCACAAGTGACGCGCTGTGGTTGTTGTCCCAAGGCGCTGAATACTTGCTCTAGATTCCTAATTTGCTGCTCGGTTTCCCGAATATGGGTTTCGAGCAAGGACTTCAATTGGCTATGTTGGCTACACTGCCACATTAATTGCTGTGCTTCCAAGAAGCGATGTTCAGCATCGTACATACCACCAAGTTCATAGATGAACTTATCCTGCAAGTTTGTGATTTTTTTGGTACCGGGACGTTCGCTAAGTTGAACCATTGTGATTCTCCTTCATATTTGACGCTATATTTAACAGCCACACCCCTAACCTATGTCTGCTACCAAGTCTTCTCTTCATACCTCAGGCACAGCTAAGTGTTAAATCTGACTGCTAAATTCAATACACAATCTAGCAAGAAGTAACATTTGTTTATTTTTCACTCATAATTGAGTCATTTTGTAAAGTCGCCAAACTCCTACTTCACTATGGCGACGGCCTGATGAACGGATCGGGTAAATTAAGATAAGTAAAGAAAACGCTTTGAACTAAATGGCAGCTCTAAGCTTACAAGAAATTTCTACTCAGTTAGAAAGTCCGAATTTACGCGATCGCATGGTAGCCCTTGCCAATCTGCGTCATGTAGCCCCTGAGGATGCAGTCCCTTTGATTAAAAAGGTACTGGATGACGAATCTTTGCAACTGCGATCAATGGCAATATTTGCTCTTGGAATCAAGCCGACGGCTGAATGTTATTCAATTTTGGTCAGAATCCTCGAAAATGACCCAGATTATGGGATACGCGCTGATGCCGCTGGTGCCTTAGGATATTTGGGTGATGCCAGAGCCTTTGAAGTGCTTTCACGGGCATTTTATGAAGATACTGATTGGCTAGTACGCTTTAGTGCAGCCGTTTCTCTAGGTAACATTAAAGACCCCCGTGCCCGTCAAATTCTACTTCAGGCATTGGATAGCAAAGAAGTAGTGTTGCAACAAGCTGCAATCTCTGCACTGGGAGAAATTCAAGACATTGAGTCTGTAGATCAGATTCTGCGCTTCGCCCAATCAGATGATTGGTTAGTAAGGCAGCGTTTAGCAGAAGCTTTGGGTAATCTTCCTACTCCCAAGAGTGTCTCAGCTTTAAAATACCTGGAAAAAGACAATCATTTCAACGTTGCTGAGGCAGCCAGGATTGGTCTCAAGAAGCTTGAGGAAATAGGCAATCAAGCTTAAGATTAAAGTTTCCTGCTACCTTTTAATAATAATTAAGTGGGAATTTTAGCATTTTGATGCAGGGTAATTTTATTCATGAATATTGAAGAGTTTTTTGAGTTAAGTGCTGGTAAATGGTTTTCTCATCGTACTAGTCAACATTTGGCTTTTAACCAATCTGAACATAGCAAGTCAGACATCATTATTGAGACTCTGGCAATAGATGATCCAGAAGTGATCAAACTATGTCAACAGTACAAAGTTAATCCTAGTTCCGCCTCTTGTGCTGCCAAAATTAGCTGGAACGGCACAATGGAAAAGGATCAAGTAAAACACAGTGGTTCAACTGTGTTGGTTTCGGTAACTGATGCAGATAATCCAGATGAAGGTAAGTTACTGCGGGAAATAGTTGATGCCGATAAAACCCCAGTTGCCGGACACTATAAATTTGACAGTGATGGTGCCTTAATTCTAACTATAGAGGATGAAACCATGTGGTTAGAGGAGCGCCTGTGGTTTGCTAGCCCCAATTTGCGAATGCGGGTAAATGTCCTCAAGAATTTTGGTGGATTTAGTATCACTTCCTTCACTTCTGAGATTCGCATGGGTGGCTTTCCCCCAGCTGTGAAGGCTTCTGAGGCAGCTAATTCAGTATCGAGTTAGTTTTATGTAAAGGAGCCACTGCCTTGCGCGGCTTTCCCGCAGGGTAGCTAAGTGGCGTTGTATCATGCCGCTCTCTTGTACACCATACTAGATTTTAAGTGCGTTAGGACTAATGTCCATAACGCACCCTTGTATAAGTTCAAATAACAAACTACCAAGCTATGGTTAATTACATAGTTGAGAAAAATTGAGAGATATTTCTCTTTGCGTTGATACTTTTTAAATTTGCAAAAAGTTAGCGATCGCCTGCGGTAATGGCAAAATAATTACAATCAACAAAGCCATTGCCAGTAATCCCCAAATGTCACGTTTGTTATCCAATTCAGTGACATCATTCAGTGCAGGTTCATCAATCAAGGGCATAAATAATAAGATAATCGCCCACACCAAAAATTCTTCTCGTACTAAAGAAAGTAATAGCAAGAGGACGCGAGCAATTTGACCAATTACAATCGCAGTTCGTTGTCCAAACATCGCATGGACAATGTGACCGCCATCTAGTTGTCCCACAGGCATTAAATTTAAGGCTGTAACAATTAGTCCTAAAAAACCAGCTACTGCAACTGGATGCAAATCAAGGGCTGATTGTGCTGTCAACTGACTACCCAAGGCTAACTTCGAGAGTAGCGCTAGTAAAATGGAATACTTGGGATTAAGGGCATCAGGATTTAAAAGCCGGGTTTTTTCAGTGATGGAAACCACGTCAGAATGAGCTAAACCCCATATTAGTAATGGCAAAGTCACGACAAAGCCAGCAATTGGACCAGCAATACTAATGTCAAATAAAGCTTTGCGGTTGGGAATAGGACTACGCATTTGAATAAATGCACCAAAAGTTCCCAAGAAGAAAGGGATAGGAATAAAGTAAGGCAACGTTGAGCGAATCTTGTAAAATTTAGCTGTCAAATAATGCCCAAGTTCGTGAATGCCTAAAATAGTCATCAATCCTAAGGCATAGGGTAATCCCTTGAATAGGACATCTGGGTTAGATATAACTTTCAGCAAAGAGCCAATTTCCCATAGAGGCGGAAGAGCAACACCAGCAATTTCTATCCCCACTAAGGTAGTAGTTAGCAAAGTAGTTACTAGTAGTAGAAGTGCTAATCCTGGTCGAGTTAACCGTTCTTGGTCGCGTCGTGGTGTATTTCTCTCTTTAGCAGCTTGAACGTTGGGAACCAGCACAAAGAAAGGTTTCTCATTTAAACCTTCTTGAAAGATCAGCAGGAAGCGATCGCCAAATTGTGCTTCAATATTAGTCTTAATCTGCTGATAAGCGTTGCTGGCTTGAGTTCGCAACTGACCACGGCAAATCACAGCTTGTGGTCGATACTCAATATTTTGAACGTAGTATACAGACCAAGGAAAACAATTTCGCAGTTGAGTTTCTTCCGTAGGCTCAATGGGACGCACTATTGGTTCTGCGGGAGGCTGGATAGTCGGCTGTGATTCTGAGCCTTGGGCTTGGGTTTCGGTCTGTGTATCTCTTGGCACTCGCCGTCCCCATTGAAATAACATCCAGTACAACAGTGTGGAGGCAAATAATGACCAAATAATCAGCGCTGGCGGCGGAGGTTGTTTTGCTCCATACATCAGCGTCCATCCACTCAACAGAAATGCTGGTGTCATTAAAACCAGCCACAACAACCATACTGGTGTCCGGGTGATCTGAGCGACGCTATGCTGCACCATTAAATAAGTAGCTAGCCCCAGTAGGATGATAAACAGAAACCAAAATGCCATGTTATCTTCAGTAATTTTGACAAAACGCCCCACCAGTAGCCTCAGCACCATAGCATTAACTACAAGGCAGACCTCAAATCCTAATTTTTTTCACAACGGTTAACAGTGCTGGTTAACGCTCAAGTTTCAATTCTTTAGAATTTCCACACTGCAACCAGATTGTCCACAACTCCTCAGTTTCAGTTCTTTGATCATGTGCCCTTTACCTCAACAGCCAAGTCATACAACTAAGCCACCACGGGCTGTCTTCCCTAACGAAGTTCCTAGCGGAGGTTCTATGCAATCGGACTTCGCACAAGAGAGCATTTTTGCTTTTCCACCCAATCGGGACACATTAGGAGGAACCTCTTATCTTATTGTAAGAAATGAAGGCAATATCCTCATAGACTGCCCGGCTTTAGACCAAACAAATCAAGATTTTTTAGGAACGCATGGAGGCGTGCGTTGGTTGTTTCTCACCCATCGAGGCGCTATTGGCAAAACTGCTGAAATTCAGCAAGTGTTTGGCTGCGAAATCTTGATTCAAGAGCAAGAAGCTTATTTATTACCAGGCTTAACCTTAACTACCTTTAGTCAAGATTTTACACTTGATGCATCAACACAAGTGATTTGGACACCAGGTCATTCTCCCGGCTCATCTTGCCTATACTACAGTGAACTTGGAGGTATATTGTTTTCTGGTCGCCACTTAGTTCCTAATCAGCAGGGTAAAGCAGTACCATTACGGACAGCCAAAACCTTTCACTGGCCCCGACAAATTAACAGTCTTCGGTTATTATTAGAACGTTTTACACCAGAAACTCTCAGATACATTTGTCCGGGAGCTAATACAGGTTTTCTTAGAGGCAAGCGTGTCATAGATCAGGGTTATCAACACATTGCATCTCTGGATTTACTAACTTTGCTGCGGATACAGCCCCTAATTTAACATTGGTGGTTTTTGATACTGGTGCAAAATATAAGTTAAGGAAGATATTGTCTGGGGAATTCTAGCGTTAGACAAGGAATTCTAGTAAAAAGTTATGAGCGCAAAAATTGATGGAACTGTAAGGATCGCTGGCTACGAAATTATAGAGCAACTTTATTCTGGTTCTCGCACCCAAGTGTATCGGGCAGTACGAGAATGCGATCGCCAACCAGTTGTCATCAAGCTCTTAAAACGAGAATACCCCAGTTTTAGCGAATTAGTACAGTTTCGCAACCAATATGCGATCGCCAAAAATTTAGATATTCCCGGCATTATCAAACCCTACAGTCTGGAAGCCTATCAAAATGGCTATGCCTTAGTCATGGAAGACTTTGGTGGCATTTCCTTGCGGCAATTTACTCAAGGAAAACCACTGACCTTAGAGCAATTTCTTCCCATTGCCTTGCAACTGATAGACGCACTACACCATTTACATCAACAGCGCGTCATTCACAAAGACATCAAGCCAGCGAATATCCTCATCCATACAGATACTAAACAAATCAAGCTGATTGACTTCAGTATTGCCTCGCTCTTACCACGAGAAACCCAGGAAATCCAAAGTCCCAACGGACTGGAGGGAACACTGGCGTATTTGTCGCCAGAGCAAACCGGACGGATGAACAGGGGCATTGACTACCGCAGTGACTTCTATTCATTAGGTGTAACTTTCTTTGAACTACTTAGTGGACAACTGCCCTTTGAGTCTCATAACCCGATGGAGTTGGTGCATTGCCACATTGCTAAACTTCCACCCTTCCTGTGCGATTTCAACCCCCATTTGCCCTTGATGCTGGGCGAGATGGTCCGCAAATTGATGGCGAAGAACGCCGAAGATCGTTATCAAAGTGCGCTAGGACTTAAACATGACCTAGTGACCTGCCTAGAACAGTGGCAAGAAACAGGCAAGCATACCTGGTTTGATTTGGGACAGTGCGATATTAGCGATCGCTTTCTCATACCCGAAAAACTCTACGGACGGGAATCAGAAGTGCAAACGTTACTGGAGGCATTTGGTTATGTTGCCAATGGTAGCTCCCAACTGATGCTGGTGGCAGGTTTCTCTGGCATTGGCAAAACCGCAGTCGTCAATGAAGTACATAAGCCGATCGTGCGGTGGAACGGCTACTTCATCAAAGGCAAGTATGACCAGTTCAACCGCAACATTCCTCTGTCTGCCTTTGTACAAGCCTTTCGTGATCTAATGAGACAGTTGCTTAGTGAAAGCGATACCCAATTAGAGCAATGGCAGAGCAAGATTTTAGCGGCAGTTGGAAAGAACGGGCAAGTTCTGATCGAGGTAATTCCTGAACTAGAGCAGATGATCAGCAAACAGCCTGCTATCGCTGAATTATCGGGCGGTGCGGCACAGAACCGTTTCAATCTGCTGTTCCAAAAATTTATTCAGGTATTCGCAACAAGAGAGCATCCGTTGGTAATCTTTCTTGATGACTTGCAGTGGGCAGATTCGGCATCACTCAATTTGCTGAAGCTGTTGATGACCCAGAGTGATTGTGGCTATCTATTCATTATTGGTGCATACCGCGATAACGAGGTGTTTGCAGGTCATCCACTGATGTTAACGCTAGATGAAATTGAAAAGGTATCTTCCCCTGTAAATACTCTGGCCCTAGTTCCCTTGAGTCAAGCAGATGTGAACCATTTAATCGCCGACTCTCTCAGTTGTGCAACTGAACAAGCATTGCCGTTAACGGAGTTGGTTTATCAAAAAGCTAAAGGCAATCCCTTTTTCACGACTCAGTTTCTGAAAGCATTACATGAGGATGGGCTGATTACCTTTGATTGGGAAGCAGGTTTTTGGCAGTGTGATGTGGTGCAAGTGAGAGCGATCGCTCTCACTGATGATGTGGTGGAATTTATGACACAACAGCTTCAGAAATTACCACCCAATACTCAAGATATTTTGAAACTGGCAGCCTGTATTGGCAATCAGTTTGATTTAGGAACATTGGCGATCGTTTCTGAACAATCCCAAATCGAAGCTGCTGCAAGTTTATGGAAAGCCTTGCAGGAAGGTTTGATTCTACCCCAAAATGAAGTTTATAAGTTTTTTGTTAGGCAAGAACATCAACCAGTTACTCAAAATAATTCGGAGATTGTTGCATATAAGTTTTTACATGACCGGGTGCAACAAGCGGCATACTCCCTAATTCCCGCCGATGAAAAACAACCCGTTCACCTGAAAATTGGACAGTTACTCTTGAGTAACACCCCCAAAAGCAACTGGGAAGAACGCATTTTTGAAATCGTCAGTCAACTAAATGTTGCGGCTGAATTGATTGCCCAATCCGCAGAACGTCAAGAACTGGCACAATTTAACCTGATGGCAAGCCGCAAGGCAAAAGCGGCAACTGCCTATAATGCTGCCTGCAAATATGCCCAGATAGGCATTGGGTTACTCGCCCAAAATAGTTGGCAACATCAGTATGAGTTGACCTTAGCACTCCATCAAGTCGCCACAGAAGCCGCCTATCTAAGCGGTGATTTAGAGCAGATGGAAGCTAATGCCTATCTTGTCCTCAACCATGCCAAAACCCCATTAGATCAAATCAGCGTTTATGAGGTGAAAATTGAGGTATTCACTGCCCAAGGTCAGTTTGCCCATGCGATCGCAGCGGCACTTGCCATCTTAAAGCAATTGGGAGTGGAACTGCCCATAGCGCCTACCCAGGACGACGTGGCAGCTGCCTTTAATACCGTCTCAGATGCGATTGGAGAGCGGTTAACTGCCGAGTTACTCAACCTCAGCGAACCAAAGGATGCAAACATCCTGGCGGCGGCTCGAATTTTGACATCGGTAGCACCCTGCGCTTATCTGTTTCAGCCACTGCTGTATTTACTGGTGATTTTAAAAAAGGTTTATCTGTCCGTTGTATATGGCAATGAGTCAACCTCAACCTTTAGCTATGTCTCTTATGGGATATTAATGTGTGGTGTGTTCGGAAACGTTGAATTAGGTTATGAATTCGGTCAGTTAGCCCTCGACCTGCTATCACGTTATCAAAATTCTGAATTTAAGGGGAAAACTTTATTACTAGTCTATTTGTACACAAGACATTGGAGAATGCACCTGCGTGAGACATTACACCCCTTGCAGATGGCCTATTGTAGTTGTTTAGATGTGGGCGATTTGGCTTTCGCGGGCTACTCTGCGTATAACTACGGTTTTTACTCCTATTTTGCCGGACACAATTTAACGCGGCTGGAGCCGGAAGTTGCTGGATATTGTGAAGCGCTCAAGCACCTCAAGCAAAATCTAACTCTGACTTATTCCCAGTTAATTCGACAAATTCTGCTCAATTTAATCGGCGATGCAGATAACGTCGTGGTGTTGAGCGGTGCAGTCTACAATGAACAGGATCAACTTCCATTACATGAAGCAGCAGGCGATCGCACCGGATTAGCATTGCTGTGGATTAACAAACTAGTTGTGTCCTATTTGTTTTCAGAGTTTCAACAAGCCACAGAAGAGGCTAGACAGGCAAGACAGTATTTGGATGCTGTCCTTGCTTTTTTATATGTACCCATTTTTCATTTCTATGAGTCTTTAGCTCAATTAGCATGGATTGAGCAAGTTTCAAAACCAGAACAGCAGCAAATGAAGGAATGTATTGCTGCCAACCAAGAAAAACTCAAATACTGGGCAACTCATGCGCCAATGAATTTCCGACACAAATTTGATTTGGTGGAAGCCGAGCGACAAAGGGCTTTGGGTAACAAAGCCGAGGCAATAGATTTGTACGATCGCGCCATCATTGGAGCCAAAGAAAACGATTACATCCAGGAAGAAGCGTTGGCCAATGAACTGGCAGCTAAATTTTACCTCGATTGGGGTAAACAGCGCATTGCCCAGGAATACATGACCGAAGCCTACTACGGCTATGCTCGTTGGGGCGCTAAAGCCAAAATTGCGGACTTGGAACAACGCTATCCCAAACTCCTCGCCCCCATCTTAGAGCAAACCCGTTCTCCCCTGTCCACGAACGAAACTATCTTCACATTGGGGAGTATCACCTCCACCAGTTCTGCCACTTTCAGCAGTAGTAGCGCCTCTTTTGCTTTAGATTTAGCTGCCATTCTCAAAGCTTCTCAAACTATTTCTGGGGAAATCGAACTCGAAGAGCTGCTCTCAGCACTGCTGCATATCGTCATCGAAAATGCGGGAGCTGATAAGTGTGTTTTCATGCTTTTGGAGTCAGATAGTTTGCTAATTCAGGCGTTAGCACAGCTTTCCCTGAGTAGTGTACGGAACCAGACTGCCAACATCGATTTTTATCCAATGTTGCTCAACCCAGAGCCTGTTGAAGACTCTCAGGATGTGCCAGTTGGCTTAATTAATACTGTCAAACGCAGCTTACAACCAATAGTGATTATTGATGCCACGGCGCATCCTCAATTAATCAATGACCCGTATATTCAGCAACAGCAGCCCAAAAGCATCTTGTGCAGCCCGATTTTGCATCAGGGTAAGTTGCTGGGCATATTGTATCTGGAAAACAATTTGGCAACCGCAGCATTTACCAGCGATCGCGTCGAACTGCTGAACTTACTTTGCGCCCAAGCTGCAATTTCTCTGGAAAATGCTCGACTTTATCGAAATTCCCAGAACTATACTCAACAGTTAACACAATCTCTAGCAAAATTGCAGGCTAGTGAAATTCGCTTCCAAAATTTGGCGAATAATATTCCCGGTATGGTGTACCAATTCCGTCTGGCAGTCGACGGTTCAGCTTCAACACCCTACGTTAGCTCTGGCTGTTTGGATTTGTATGGATTAGAGCCAGAGTTGGTGATGGCAGGAACCCATAGCCTTTACACCATGAATCATCCTGAGGATCAACCAGCCATTGCCCAAGCGATCGCTTACTCTGCCCAAAATCTGACACCCTTTGAGCAAGAATGGCGCATTATCCTGCCTTCAGGAACCGTGAAATGGATTCAATCTGCGGCTCGGCCAGAGCGACAAGCCGATGGCTCAATCCTATGGGATGGGGTGGTGATTGATATTAGCGATGTCTACGAGGAGCTTCGCTTACGCAAACAGGCCGAAGCATCTCTAGCTAAAGAACGAGAGTTTTTGAATGCGATCATTCACAATATTACAGATGGGATTGTTGTTTGTGATGCTAATGGCAAATTGACTCTATTTAACAAAGCAACTCGTGAATTTCATGGCTTACCAATAGAATCATTACCACCAGAACAATGGACAGGACACTTCGATCTCTATCAACCTGATGGTCAAACACCCCTATCAAAAACGGAAATTCCTCTGTTTCGCGCCTTACAAGGAGAAATCGTCGAAAATGCCGAAATGGTAATTGCACCAAAGCATGGTTCTAAAAGAATTTTATTAGCCAGCGGACAAGCGATCTTCGATTCATCGGGCCACAAAATCGGTGCAGTAGTGGTGATGCGAGATATTAGCGAGCGCAAAAAAGCTGAACTTGCCTTGCAACAAAAATCACAAGACTTAGAACAAGCACTAACCGATCTGCAAAATGCCCAATTACAAATTGTTCAAAGTGAAAAAATGTCAGCATTAGGCAATTTAGTTGCTGGGGTAGCTCACGAAATGAATAATCCCCTTGGTTTTATTGCTGCCAGTCTCAAACAAGCTAAACCTACTATTGCTGATATTGTTGAACATTTAAAACTCTATCGAGAAAACCTGCCCAATACCAGTGATAAAATTCTTAACCACGCCGAAGAAATCGACTTGGATTATAGCTTAGAAGACTTGCCCAAGATGATTGATTCTATGAGTATGGCGTGCGATCGCCTGAAAAGTATCAGCACCAGTTTACGGACTTTCTCGCGTGCCGACAAAGATTATAAAGTACCTTTTAATATTCACCAAGGCATCGACAGCACGATTTTAATTTTGAAACATCGTCTCAAAGCTAATGAGCAACGTCCAGCAATTGAAGTGATAACTGAGTACAGCAATTTACCTCAAGTTGAGTGCTTTCCTGGACAATTAAATCAAGTATTTATGAATATTTTAGCAAATGCCATTGATGCTTTAGAGGAATCGAATATTGGACGAAGCTTTGACGAAATTAAAGCAAATCACAACTGCATTACAATTACAACTACTGTAGAAAATAATCTAGTTAAAATTACAATTGCCGATAATGCTAAGGGGATGACTGAAGAGGTAAAACAAAAAATATTTGACCATTTATTTACTACGAAAGCTGTCGGCAAAGGAACAGGATTAGGATTAGCGATCGCCCGCCAAATTATTGTAGAAAAACATAGCGGAGCGATCGAGGTGAATTCTCAACTTGGCGAAGGAACTGAATTTGTAATTCAGCTACCATCTAACACCTAACCCCAGACTTTTTATGTCTTTCCCGCCACCAAGGAGTTTTTAACTAAAATTTCCATTGCTGCTTGATATTGCAGATCCGCTTCGGTACCAATCTGTTCACGGGTGATGGCTGCTTGGGAAATCACTTTATCCGGCTTAATACCTAATTTGTTAATATCCCGGTGTTGAGGAGTTTCATACTTAGCAATTGTGACTGCCAAACCCGAACCATCTGATAATTCAAATAAAGATTGAATTAGACCCTTTCCAAAAGTGGTTTCACCTACTAACTGGGCACGACCGTTATCTTGGAGTGCGCCGGCGAGAATTTCACTAGCACTAGCAGTCCCTTGATTCACTAAAATAACGAGAGGATCGTTCGTTAGGGCTGGCCCAAAGGCTTCAAAACTACCTTGAATGCCTTGTCGATTAACAGTGTAGACAATCGTGCCGGAATCTAACCATAGACGGGCAATTTCAATTCCTGATTGCAATAGTCCCCCAGGATTATTTCGTAAATCCAGAATGTAGGCAGCAGCGCCTTTTTTTTCTAGACTAGAAATAGCATGCGCCAATTCCGTTGAGGCGTTGGCATTGAATTGAGTGAGGCGAAGGTAGCCTATGGGCGTACCCTCAGTGGAAACACGCAATTCGGAGACCACAGGATTTAGGGCAATGCGATCGCGTGTCAGTCTAATTTCGGTTTCTGCCTCTCCATCCCGTTCGATGAGGAGAGTGACAACGCTACCACTCGGCCCGCGCATTTTAGTCGCAGCTTCATCTAGGGTAAGATTTTTTGTGGAAATGCCTTCAATTTTGAGAATCCGATCGCGTGGTCTAATCCCTGCTTTATCTGCTGGCGAACCTGCTATGGGAGCCACGACTTCCAACTTCCCAGTCTCAGGATTCAGGGCAATTTGCAATCCTACACCAGTAAGTTCCCCAGAAGTATTGACCTGTAAGCTGCGGTACTGTTCCGGGTCTAAAAAACGGGTAAAAGGGTCATCGAGGCTCTTGAGCATCTTCACAATTGCCGCATAACTGGCATTTGAGTCCGACAGCGGCTTCTCCAAAACCTTTTGCCGCACAGCCGCCCAGTTTTGATGATTAAATGTCTCATCTAGATAAGTGCGATTAACAATTCGCCAAACTTCGGAAACCAGCTTTTGTTCGCCCGTCAAAGCGATTGCTGGCTGGGTAAGCGTACCAAACCCCAACCAAAACGCCATTAACAACGAAAATCCAACCTGAAAGACTTGTTTGTTCATGAACCCCATTATCAATTCCACCTCAACCCAAATTGCCTAGAAATGCCCACTTCCCCTGTTGTTGATGAAATCTATCTCTCGATTATGTTACTTTTTTTATAGAAGTGGTGCATTTCTCTCATCAAGTTGTTCAGTCAACTGATGCGTTGTATCCACTCACCAAAGGATAAAATCTACTTTGTGTCCACCATTTTCTGTGCAGGGGCGTAAAGAGATCGCAATATATTCCTTCTTTACAGAGTGTAAAGTTTCTGAAGACTCTTAGCACGCTGAAAGCTGACAAGCTTTCCAAAAAACTCGCCTTTACTAAAATCCCAAAATTGCTAATTGGGAGAGAAGTCTGAGAGGCGGCTTCTGAGAAGTCCGTAGACAATTCTGCTGTTACTCTAGCCTGCGGTAACCCCTTGGGCGAACCCGCAGGATGTCGAGGCTTGGAACCATCAGAATTTTAGTCGCCGATTTAGAACTTCGGGATTTATCAACCGCAACCGACTTTTAGGAACTTGAGATTGTATGGCCAACGTTTACGACTGGTTTGAGGAACGCCTGGAGATTCAGGCACTTGCCGAAGACGTCACTAGCAAGTACGTCCCTCCCCACGTCAACATCTTCTACTGCCTGGGTGGAATTACCCTGGTTTGCTTTCTCATCCAGTTTGCTACTGGATTTGCCATGACGTTCTACTACAGGCCAACAGTAACTGAAGCTTTCTCCTCAGTGCAGTACATCATGACTGAAGTAAACTTCGGTTGGCTAATTCGCTCCATCCATCGCTGGTCTGCCAGCATGATGGTATTGATGATGATTTTGCACGTCTTCCGGGTTTATCTTACAGGTGGTTTCAAAAAGCCCCGCGAACTGACCTGGGTAAGTGGTGTCATCCTAGCTGTGATTACAGTTTCCTTTGGAGTCACCGGCTATTCCCTACCTTGGGATCAAGTTGGCTACTGGGCTGTGAAAATCGTTAGCGGTGTACCAGAAGCAATTCCCGTAGTTGGCGTTCTGATATCCGACCTGCTGCGCGGCGGTTCGAGTGTTGGTCAAGCGACACTAACTCGTTACTATAGCGCACACACATTTGTGCTGCCTTGGTTGATTGCAGTCTTCATGCTGTTTCACTTCTTAATGATCCGCAAGCAAGGCATTTCCGGTCCTTTGTAATCTCAGCTATTAGCGAAAGGCAATATTTGTCAGTTTTCAGATCAAGTCGTTTGTTCTAAACTTATGAAACAAAAGAAATTAATTGCACATAAGTTCCAAAAAACAAACACTTGTATCTGAAGCCTAAAGTTGTAGAGAACCTCCAGGCGGCTAACCGGAGATAAAAAATACTGTTTGCCCCCTGTTGGTTGCCTAGTAGCTGATAGCTTTCACAAATGCTTTAATTTAACTTAAGCAGGAGAGCACATTTCAAAATGGCAACACAAAAAAAACCTGACCTGAGCGATCCTCAGTTAAGAGCCAAACTCGCTAAAGGCATGGGTCACAACTACTATGGTGAACCCGCTTGGCCTAATGACCTACTTTATGTCTTTCCAATCGTGATCATGGGTTCGTTCGCTGCGATTGTGGCTCTAGCTGTGCTAGATCCCGCAATGACAGGTGAACCAGCAAATCCTTTCGCGACACCATTGGAAATTCTACCAGAGTGGTACTTGTATCCAGTTTTCCAGATTTTGCGATCGCTTCCTAACAAACTTTTAGGAGTGTTAGCAATGGGTTCTGTACCAGTGGGTCTAATCCTCGTTCCCTTTATTGAGAACGTAAACAAGTTCCAAAACCCCTTCCGCCGTCCAGTTGCAACCACAGTATTCCTCTTCGGTACCCTTGTCACCGTGTGGCTGGGTATTGGTGCTGCCTTGCCATTGGATAAATCTTTGACCTTGGGACTATTCTAAATTAGTCACCACAAAGTGCTTTGACGCCTGTGAGTTTCAAAAGCATAAGTAAGATTTGCTTTTGAAAAAAATTAACAGGCGTCAATTTTAATAGTTCAGATTGCATCTGGGATCTGAAGTTTTGGATGGAAAAGCTATTCCAAAAATCTAAAATCACCAAAAGTCATCAAATACAAACATTTTTCACTTACTTAACGTAAGTTGCTAGTTACAACCCTCGAAATGCCAAAATCGCTCATGTTTTGTATTTTGGTACACAGAATATACCAATTTAGATTTTGTTCTATCAGAGAAATTTTGCAGTATTCGCAAAATTTAATAACTAGCAACTTGGGTTTACTTATATTTAAGTCACAGTTAATGCTTAGCATAGTGCAGCAAGACCATCTGACGGTTAAGAGCGAACTCAGTCTCCTAAACCAGGTGCAAGAATGGTTCGAGCAATTTTGTCTGCAACATTTGTCTCAACTTGGCTGGTCAAAAACCCAACTTGATCGCCTGAATTTAGCATTAGCAGAAGGTTTTACCAACGCTGTTCGTCACGCTCATCATGCTTTACCGCCAGAAACAACCATTGAGATTAACGTTTTTCTGTGGATTGACCGACTAGAGATTAGAATTTGGGATTATGGAAAACCTTTCAATCCTGATGCGATCGCAGAGCCAGCCCCAGGTACTCTGCAAGTAGGCGGGTATGGATGGTTCCTCCTGCGGCGGTTGGCTGATCGGGTTGTATACGAACGTGGTGCAGATGGTAGAAATTGCCTTCTCATCGTCAAATACTCTGTAGAAGCACAAAAGTAAAAGTGAAGCAGTCAAGGGTGAAGAAAGTTGAGAATACTTCCGATGCCAATTTTGGGTTTTAAGCAAAAGCAGAACCTATGGAAGCAGTACCAGCAGTGTGCGAGGCTTTTCTTCTCTAGTAAATGCAGCATTGAGGAGTAAGACAAACAGAACTTCTCCTATCAAAGATGCTTCTCTACGAGAGACTCCGCTAATGCATAGCTTCTTCCACCCTAGTTTTGAGCCACTCATCTTAAAACAGAAGCATGAGCACAAGAAGTCTCTAGTTAGATATATAGTTATTTGATTGATAAAAGTATACTCGTTTTTCAATAAAATATGGATTGAGGTAATATCTTTTTTAAGTGAAATTGCTTAGTTTTTATGAGTTTTTTGTAAACCACCAAAGAATATTGTTGTATAAAAAGAGTTAGTGAATCCAGTAAAGATAGCATTCGAGTTACACTAACTCCCTTGTTAAGATTTGTCAGCAGTGTTGAGAGCCTTATTTTTTGTTCTCCAACAAGTGCCATTTTTTGCTTAAAGAGATAGAGGGAGTAGGGGACAAAATATGGCTAAGACAGCCCTAATTACAGGAATAACTGGTCAAGATGGCTACTATCTCAGCCATCTGCTGCTCAACCGGGGTTACCGAGTTGTGGGATTAGTCCCCCCGCATCGACAACCTAATTTGACAAAACTGGGAACACTGGCAAATCAAGTAGAAATTTTTACGGTTGACTTGAGGGATAATGCAGCACTGTTTACCGCAGTTGAACAACTGCGTCCCCAAGAAATTTACAATTTGGCGGCTCCTAGTTTTGTACCCGACTCTTGGAACGACCCATTGGGAACCCTGGATCTAATAACTGGTACGGCTACCAGGCTTTTGGAAGCAGTACGAAAAGTTGGTTTGTCTACCAGATTCTATCAAGCCAGTAGTTCAGAAATGTTTGGCGATGTATTTATTTCGCCTCAAGATGAAGAAACCCCTTTTCGTCCTAAAAATCCCTATGCTGCGGCCAAGATGCACGCCCACTGGACTATGGTGCATCACAGACAGCGCTATGGACTATTTGCCTGTAGTGGAATTTTATATAATCACGAGTCTCCTCTACGCGCTCCTCAGTTTGTTACACGCAAAGTTTCTTTAGCGGCTGCATCGATTAAATTGGGTTTGACTGACACCTTAAAAATGGGTAATCTGGATGCAAAACGCGATTGGGGTTTTGCGGGTGATTATGTAGAAGCAATGTGGCTAATGTTGCAAGTTGACGAACCAGAAGAATATGTGATTGGCACAGGTAAACTGCACAGTGTAAGAGATTTAGTTGCCACAGCTTTTGAGTCTGTAGGCTTGAATTGGACGCAGTATGTGGTCATAGATACTAGCTTATTGCGACAAGATGAGCATTTTCAACTAGTAGCTAACCCCAGTAAAGCTAAAAGAAACCTCGACTGGGAACCCCAAGTGAGCTTTGAGGAACTTTTGGAAAAAATGGTAAAAACAGATTTAGAGCGGTTACAAAATGGTGCGTTGGATGAAGTCCTTGCCGCAGGCATCGCGCCCTTACCGCGAGTGTAAATAACCTAACATGCACATCACTACAGTGACAGAAAACCTCAAGTTAGGTAATAAAATTAACAAAAAAACTAAGCATGTCTTCGTGTTTTTAGAAATTTTTGCCCACGAAGGTGGTATTCAATCATATATAAAAGATATTTTTCGCGCCTATCTGGGATTAAGCCAAACCAATAAGGCAGAAGTCTTTTTACTGCGAGACAGTCCTGATAGTTTAAATCCGTTTGAAGACGATAACTTAAAATTTCATTACTTTAAAAATCAGTCTCCCCAAATAGGGAGACTGCAAATGGCAGCAGCTTTGCTTAAATGTCTGTTGCAAAGCCGTCCACAGCAAGTTTTCTGTGGCCATATTAACTTAGCAGTATTAGTACAAACTCTTTGCCAGCCCTTGGGGATTCCTTACACCGTACTAACTTACGGTAAAGAAGTCTGGGAGCCGCTGAAAAATCAAGAACGCCGCGCCCTAACATCAGCAGCTGGAATTTGGACAATTAGTCGCTACAGCCGCGATCGCGCTTGTGCTGCTAATGGTCTAAACCCGAAAATGGTACAGATGATGCCTTGTGCAATTGATGGGGATAAATTTACTCCTGGTTCCAAGCAGCCAGAATTAGTTCAGAAGTATGGCTTAACTGGCACTAAGGTGTTAATGACAGTAGCGCGGTTATGGTCAGGAGATATTTACAAAGGTGTAGATGTAACGATTCGGGCATTACCACAAATCGCTCAGGTTTTGCCAGAAGTGAAATATTTGGTAATTGGTCGTGGTGATGACCAACCGCGATTGGTGCAGCTAACAAAAGATTTAGGTGTAAGCGATCGCGTTGTGTTTGCTGGTTTCGTTGCTACAGAAGAATTAATGGAACATTACCGCCTTGCTGATGCCTATATTATGCCTTCGCAAGAAGGCTTTGGCATTGTTTATCTAGAGGCAATGGCTTGTGGAGTACCTGTATTATCCGGTGACGACGATGGCTCCGCTGACCCCTTGCAAGATGGTAAACTGGGATGGCGAGTACCGCACCGCAGTCCTGATGCTGTAGCAGCTGCTTGTATAGAAATGCTTCAAGGGGATGACCAGCGCTGTGATGGAGGGTGGCTACGAGAACAAGCGATCGCTCTGTTTGGCATAGATGCCTTCCAACAGCACTTGCAAAAAATGCTTGTATCCTCAGTGATGAAGTCCAAATGACAAATGACAAATGACCAATGACTAAAATAGCTATCCTAGAAGGAGAGCAGGACGACATTTAAAAAATGAGCTTTAAGTCATTTCAATTGAATCTTTTAAATCTCCGCCCTTGGCTCACCCTGCTGGCAGTTATTTGGTTACTGGCATCACTGGGCTTGGGTTGGTTGGTTAATTCATTGCTAATTATTTTCGGGTTGCTGTTGTTAGCACCTATTGTGGCTTTTTTTGGCTTTCGTTGGTGGCTGCAACGCAACTTGATTGCTGACCAGTGCCCCGTCTGTGGACATGAATTTACAGGTTTAAACAACAGTCAGTTGCAGTGTCCTAACTGTGGCGAATCACTGTTAGTACAAAATAGTCATTTTCAGCGCTTCACACCAGAAGGCACAATTGATGTCACTGCTGTCGAAGTTACAGCCCAATCATTGGAAGATTAGTCATTGGTCATTGGTCATTAGTCATTAGTCATTAGTCATTAGCAAAGAATAAATGATTAATGACTATTTATTTTTTTGCGAGATCGAGAGGATGTAGCGATACTCTTGTTTGGATAGTTCGCCCACATACAGCGAGTATTTTCCTTCTTGCCAATAACCAGAAAGTTCTGGTTTGCCTCCAGAGTAGCTATCTGCCATTACACAAAAGCGCCCTCCAGGCCCGTCGATCAACAGTGTTGGCTTCCCTTGACTCTCTACTGTTAATCGCAAATAAGGTAGTGACTCTGTAACCTGGATAACTTGATTGGGTTCTGTAGTAATATTGCCACAGTTACTTTTGACAGTTCCCCCAGAATTTCCGTTTAAAATCAGTGGATCTGGTTGGAAATTCCGATTAATTTGGATTGTTGGTCTCTGTGCCCAATTGGCCTGGGTGAAAACCAAACTCATCGCCAAAGCTGTGGGAACAATTACAAGTAGCCTAAGCGTTTTCATTTTAATTAGTGCTCCAGATTTTTTTAGAGCAATATTGTTATACAGTCTGATTTAATTGACGACATCAATCTATCTTGGTTCCAAAAGCTAGCGTATAACCTAATACCATTGAGTTAAGGATTTTTTGTAAATATTTTGATGTGTGTAGAGACGTTGCAAAGTAATGTTTTTAGCTCGGTCATGCAAATTACCTCATCTATGGTGTTTGGTGGCGATCGCTTTTCTAGGAAAATATGTCACCAGTATAATTAGCTTCCATTAATAAAGTTGTATTTTTTACATATTCAATAAGTAATAATATTGAATAAAAAATATGTGTTAGCAGATAACAAGAAAAAAACATAATTTTTACCTGCCAGAAAGGTATTGCACACACAGACATTAGCTAAAATCACTAAGACAACCACCAAAAATAGAATTTGGTTGGTCTGTTGTGGAATAAGTGATATAGCTGAGGTAGAAAAGATTGATGAATCCTCACAGAGAAGAAGACTTGCAGCGTCGCCTCAATAACCTAGAGGCAGAGATTAATTCTTCGCCTAAAGTGGTTCCCCAACCACAAGAGCAAAAACAGATGCCTCAGTCTGTTTTTGCCAAGTTTAACTTGCAACTGGAGCGATTTCAGATTTGGTTTAACAGTTTATCTGGGGTGAAAAAACTAGTAGTTTCGGGTGTGACGGTGCTAGTAGGCTTGGCATTGCTGCAAGCAGTGTTTAAACTGGTTGCATCTGTAATCAGTCTGGCACTTTTGGCAGTGTTAGTGTATGTTGGATACAAATTTTTTGTGTCTAGTAGCTTTCAACGTAAGTAACAAGCTGATATGCATTTACTTTGCACTCTGCCTAGAGCCAGGAGCCAGAATACAAAAGGCTCCTGACTTATGAATTCTAAATTCTATTTCAACATGCTTTTCTTTTTACCGATTAGCTTAGTCTATTTTAATTGTGCCGATCGCGCCGTAGAAATAATGTCAAAGGGAATTAGACGATGACGACACCAATTGTCAGAAGAAGTAATCAATCTGGTCAGTCAAAACGACCAGAAAGAGCCAGTTCGCTGCTGCTAGCAAGCAGGCGTTTTACTGCTTGGGCGGCTGAAATCACACTAGTGGTTACCAGTGGTTTGATTCCCTTCGGCATTGGTGTCTATGCCAATTCTAGAAGCGATCTGAATCGAGTACCGCTTAATCCCGTGCTAGTAGTCACAGAAAGAGCGATCGCTCGACCCTTAGCTTTGCCTGTGAGTTATGGCATCCGTAACGTAGCATGGCCGACTAATATTTTGTGGACAATCGCCCTATTAGCGCCTGTAACTCTCTCGTGGTGGCAATTATATTTACTAGCTAAGACTGGTAGCACAATTCCTAAACGTTGGTTAAAAGTGCGGGTTGTCAACGAGCAAGGGAGACCTCCTGGTTTGGGAGCAGTTGTGATTAGAGAAGGAGTTGGGCGTTGGACTGTACCCATTTCCATTGCCTATCTGCTGTGGCGTTACAGCTTTGCTTTTCCTAATTTAGGATTATTCACATTTTTGTCTTTGTTAATGATTGTGGGTGAAGGGATAGGCTTACCGTCGCGCCGGGGCCGTCGCGCACTGCACGATCAACTTGCAGGTACTTATACAATAGATGCGCTCTTACCTAGCAATAGACAAGCTCAGTCTGCTGACGGTAATGATCAAGCAGAAGAATGGCAGGAGGGAGAAGAATTAGCGGCAGCCCAAACCAACCAGTCGCCTAATCTGTGGCGGCGGATACAGCAAAACCCTAATCTGACTTTGTTTGGGGTAGGGCTGACGAGTATGACTGCTGTGTTGGCAACTTTAATAGGAACTCAAGTTTATATCCAAATTCAACAATCCCAGCGAGCAACCAAGCAAATCAACAGCCAACAGTTCCTCGAACTTGTTAAACAATTAACTCCCAACTCTGGGGCGACTAATGAGCAACGCCAAAGTGCAATTCTGGCTATGGGTGGTCTTAATGATCCACAGTCCATTAAATTTCTGGCGGGTCTCTTGGTTACTGAAACCAACCCCAGCCTCCTGGATACGATTCAACAAGCTTTGACAACTGTCGGGCCCCAAGCCATCCCGGAATTAAAAAATAAGAATCAGTTTCTGGTTAGCGAACTGGAGTCTGTAGGCAGCACTGCAACTCAAGAACGAGAATTGCGGCAAGGGCGGCTACAAAGAAACCAGCGGACGATCAACAAGATTCTCTCTGTTTACAGCGGTAAAATCCAGGGCGTTGACCTTAGCAGCACCCAATTAGGTCAAAGCGGTACTCCAGGAAGTTCCTTCTTCAACTTGGTACTAGACAACCTTGATTTATCAGGGGTTAAGTTTAAATCTGCAAATCTTAACCAAGCCAGCTTTAAGGGTAGCCGCTTTCGGGGTGCGGGTGAAGATGGACGCTGGGATACCTACGACGATGTGATGGCTGATTTAAGTCAAGCTCAGTTGCAGCAAGCCAATCTTACTGATGCTAACCTCAGTCGTGTTTTGATGAACCGGATTGATTTGAGCCGCGCCACTCTCAACAGAGCCAATTTATCCAACGCGCGTCTATTTGACGCTAAACTCAACAGCACTCAACTAGTAGGAGCCGATTTGCGAAACGCAGTTTTGGAAAAAGCGAGCTTAACTGGGGCTGATTTAGGTGATGCCAAATTGAACGAAGCCAATCTATACGCTGCCCGTTTAGGTCGCGTTACTGCTATAGGAACACAATTATCCTTTGCCAACTTAACTAACACTGATTGGCAAGGAGCAGATTTATCAGGAGCCTATTTGGATCGTGCTAATCTCAGCAATGCTAACCTCAGTGCCACTCGTCTAGCTGGTGCTGTTTTGCGTTCTGCCCAGATGGAAAACGTTAACTTGCAAAATGCCGACCTGAGCCTTGCAGATTTACGGGGGGCAAATGTGGCCGGAGCAGATTTTAAAGGGGCAATTCTCGCTCCTAGCAAACAAGACCCAGCAGATCAATTTGTCCAGACTCCAGATTTAGGCTCAGTATCTGCTGTAGTCCAAGGCGTTGATTTTTCCCAAGCCAAAAATTTAGATGCCAAGCAATTAGCTTACATTTGTACTCAAGGAGGCATTCATCCCCGTTGCCCGTAGAATGGGATGGGGAGCAGGGGGGCAGGAAATAACCAATGCCCCATAACCCCATGACTAATGACTAATTGGTATGAGGAGTTGGGTTATGAAGCATATTCCATATTTGGTTTCAGTTTTGGCGGCTGGCTTGGTCTTGAGTCTGGCGAGTACGAAACCAGCACAAGCTCAAGTGGCCTATGGTAGTTATATCGGTATAGGCCCCACTATTGGCTTTACTGATGGTATCCAATTGGGGGGGGTTATAGCGGGTCGCTACAAGCTTCTAGAAGCACCAATTTCACTGCGTGCCCAAGTGTTAATTGGTAATAATACGGCAGTTGTGCCAACAGTTTCCTACGATTTCCCCCTTAACTGGCAAGCTGATGCCTACCTGGGTGCTGGGTTAGTATTGGCTGGTGGTGGTGGATCTTCTCCTGTAGGCGACAAAATCAGTTTTGCTTTACAACCGGGCATTGATTATATGATCCCAAATAGCAATACTGTCCTTTTTGGCAACGCCATCATTGCTTTTGATGCCTACCGTGATAGCAGTGGTACAGCTATCTCTGTGCAGGGTGGTGTTGGTTTGAGATTTTAATGGGCAGATGAAAACACTACTGCGATCGCTATCCTATTCCTAAGAAGCGTTAAACTTCATTGCAAATCAAGAAGTTAGTCCAAACAACATGATAATTTTTGGTCATGAAGAGAGACAGCACAGGATTAACACAGGAGAACACAGTGGCAATGGAATCAAATTTATTAACGGATGCGGGCGCAGATGAAATGAATCAAGATTTCAGTGAATATGTCGCCAATCTGCAACTTCACATGACTCTGCAAGCTCGCAATCTTGTTCCAACCCTGAAACAAACGCTGGTAGATAGTCGCCAGCAATTACTCCATCAAACCCAAGCCCACTTTGAAAAGCTAGTTTCTCGACAAGGGCTATAAATATATACAAATTTTAATCAAAATTCAAATAAAATAAAGGCAGATGTTGTTGGGTTAATGCCAATGGTGTTCTCACAAGGTCTGCTTTTTCTGCTTTTTTTAAGTATTAAGTTACTAAAATCACCCTTTTGGCGCAATAGTAAGGGGCAGAAAGTAGTTAATATTATTATTGCAGCAGTTCCTTTGAAGAGCAGTTAGTTAAGGCTAAATAGCGGCTCGAATAAAAATGACTTCATTACTTCCCAGAAACCTCAGCGTTGTTATCCGACCAGTCCAATACCGGGATTTGGACGGCATTGAGCGCATAACTCAAGAGTCATTCGCAGCCCTCACTCCCAAGCGAGCAGGTTTTGCCATTAGCCAGATGCAAAGGCTGCGTCGCTGGTATGGATTACTCAAATTTTTGAGTTGGTTTCCTAACCCGCTTCAGTATCGCCTTTGTGCCTATGTAGCAGAGCAAGGGCGGATGCTATTAGGGATGATTCAAGTGTCACCCTTTAACCGGACACGCAGCACTTGGCGAATTGATCAAGTGTTGTTAGAGCGTGGTGTCGATAAACAAGGAATTGGTTCGCAACTTTTGCGTCATTGCTTTGAATCGATTTTGGAAGCTCGCACTTGGCTACTGGAAGTTAACATCAATGACATTGAGGCGCTGGCACTATATCGACAAAATGGATTCCAGCGTCTGGCAGAAATGACATACTGGGAAATTGAACCAGAATTACTGGCTGAATTAGCACAAGCAGAGCCAGACTTGCCCAATCTATTGCCAGTGAGTAATGCTGATGCCCAGTTGCTATATCAATTAGATACGGCATCGATGCCACCTTTGGTGCGTCAGGTTTTTGACCGTAATACCCGTGACTTTAAAACCAGCTTGTTCGGTGCTTTAACTGATGCAGTGAAGCAATGGCTGACCAAAACAGAAGTAGTCAGCGGTTACGTATTTGAACCCCAACGCAAAGCTGCGATCGGTTATTTTCAAGTGCAACTAGACCGTAAGGGTGAAGTTCCCCACGTTGCAACACTGACAGTTCATCCTGCTTACACCTGGCTGTATCCAGAATTACTATCTCAACTGGCTCGTATTGCCCAAGATTTTCCCCAGCAAGGGTTGCAACTAGCTTCCTCTGACTATCAGGCAGAGCGAGAAGAGTATTTGGAACGAATCGGGGCAAAACGCATAGAACATACATTAGTTATGTCTCGCTCTGTGTGGCACAAGCTACGGGAGTCTAAATTCGTCTCTTTAGAAGGAATTCAGTGGACTGATATGCTACAAGGTTTGCAACCTGCTCGTAAACCAATACCAGGTGGGATGTCATGGATACAACCAGGAAAGTTGCCATCGTCAGATAAACCACTGCCAAGCAAGTCAGAACCGATTAACTTTTCGGGAAAAAATCCTAGCAGGGAAGCATCGCCGATTTCTGAATCAGCAGATGCACAGCAGGAGAATTAGCGTGATATCCCAGGAGCAACCAAAACCGTTTATTTCAGCATTGGGGCTAGATTTTGGTCGCAAGCGAATTGGTGTGGCAGGGTGCGATCGCACTGGTTTAATAGCCACGGGGATCACCACAATTGAGCGCACATCTTTTGAGCAGGATGTCGAGCAAATCCGGCAAATAGTTAATGAACGCGAGGTGCAAATCCTAGTTATGGGCTTACCTTATTCAATGGATGGCTCACTGGGATTTCAGGCGCGTCAAGTTCAGAAATTTACTACAAGACTTGCTAGAGCACTGAAACTGCCTGTGGAATATATGGATGAGCGATTAACTTCATTTCAAGCAGAGCAACTGCTGATAGCTGAGAACCGCTCTCCGTCACGCCATAAAGGTTTGATTGACCGCAAAGCAGCCGCTTTGATTTTGCAACAATGGCTGGATGTTAAGCGTGCTAGTTCCCGCAGTTCAGTTGCGGCTATTGAATATTGATACCTTTTAACATGATATTCTGAAAACGATTAGCCAGCAGTTGTATCTACGTATAAAGCTATTTAGTTGACATTATATATATGTCATGAAATAGTTAAGCGATTTTCAAAGTTGCTGGTATTTATTAAATTTCTAAATTTCGGCTATGTTTTCCTCTCCATTTCCTGAAGAAAATGATAACGCTCATGCGGGTTCCATCACTTTAACCGATGACAAAGGGCGATCGCTTGAATGTTACATAGAGCATTCCCTCGAAGTAGATGGACAAGAATACGTTTTACTTCTTCCTGTAGACTCACCTGTAGAAATTTTTTCTTGGGAAGGTGACGGTGAGGAAGAAGAAGCAGTTCTGGTAGAAGATGACACCATTATTGAGCAGATTTTTGCTACTGCCCAAGCTGTACTATCTGAGCAGAACCTGATCTTGAAAAATACAGCCTATGCTCTAACAGTTGCAGGTGATTTACCGCCAGTTGAAGAATCAGAACTCTTCACCTTAGAAATCGAAGACGAAGAGGCAGATTTAGAGCCAGAACAATTACAGCTACTTGCTAGCTTTTATGATGAAGATCAGGAGTATGCAATTTATACACCCCTTGATCCCCTGTTGTTTTTTGCACGAATAGCTAAAACAGGTGAACCTGAATTACTCTCTCCAGAAGAGTTTCGCAAAGTGCAACCTCTGTTAGAGGAACATCTTTTTAATGAAGTGGAATAAGATTAAAAATTCAAAATGAAAATGTTACATTTTGAATTTTTTAATTGAAAATTTTCATTGTAATCAAAATCTACCGAAACTTTTTACTATGTCCCATTAAATGTGGAAGCAATGAAACATTGACATTAAATTGGGACAATTAGTATTGTTTAAGATTCTAGAAAAAGCATTTTGGTCTTGATTTCCAATTCAATTATCTAAAATCCAAAATTGGTATGAGGTGCTGAAAATGGCTTATTGTGACTTTACATTAAGTAAATTTAAAAAGTCATTCAGCATCCACATTGATGAAGAAACTGATTTATGTGCCGACATAGAACCTTTACAGCCAAGCGAGAAACTCACAAATTATTTAGAAGAAACGATAGAACTGGCTTTACCAATTAATACTGAGAAAGCTCGTTCAGAAATGATTATTACTCCGATCTTATTGGAGGTAAGACGCAGGGCTAATTATCCAATTAGTTTATTTTTAGGAACAGATTTTAATGTAAATTTAGAAAAAGGTCTGAATGGCTTTTGTGACTTGATCATCAGTCTTTCTAAAGAGTAATTAACAATTAATATACCTGTAGTGGTTATTATTGAAGCCAAAAATGAAAATATTAGAGGTGGATTAGGTCAATGTGCGGCGGCAAGGTTGGCAGCACAGTTATTTAATCAACACGAAGGAAATGAAATTAAAAAAATTTATGGCGCGGTAACAACCGGGGATATTTGGAAGTTTTTGAAGTTAGAAGAAAACGATATATTTATTAATTTGAGTAATTATTACATCAAAGAGATAGATAAGATTTGATAAATTTTATCTCAAAATGTTCAAGGAGATATTCCAGGATGACGTTCGACTAACTAAACTATATTGGGTTATGCTCATTTGTCTAGAGCTACTTAAATTTGACTGTTTACTATGACCTGGAACAATCTTTTACAGCCTGACTTGATTTTAGAAGGTTCAGTGTTGAACCTAACACCAGATATTATCCAAAAATACGGTCTTAAGGGGTTGGTATTGGATGTAGATGAAACCTTAGTACCCTTTAGAGTAGGGCTTGCTTCCCCAGAACTACAACATTGGGTGGAACAAATTCGCACCTGTACTGCATTGTGCTTGGTGAGTAACAACCTGAGTGAAGCGCGAATTGGTGGAATTGCGCGATCGCTTAATCTACCTTACTATTTGGGTGCAGCCAAGCCTTCCCGACGTAAAATTAAGGCAGCACTTAGGGGAATGGATCTACCAGTGCATCAAGTAGGGATGGTAGGCGATCGCTTGTTTACCGATGTTTTAGCAGGTAATCGCCTGGGAATGTTTACCATTTTAGTCGAACCGATTGTTCATGCCGACGCGGCCCTCCGCTCTCATCCCATCCGCAACTTTGAAGTTTGGATATCTGAAATTCTGGGAGCCTCTATTACCCCTAAGAAAACCAAGATTCACAAAAGTTGAGAAACCGTCAGGAAAGTAAATCTAAAGAAATGGTTAAGAAATCTTACTGGAATCCAAAAATCGGGGATCATAAGTATTAATAACATGGGGTCAGCCAAAAAAGACCCTACAGCATACAAAATAAATATAAGCCCGTAAAGCGTCAGCCTTCACTATAGAGGGATTGGCGCTTTATAAATTTAGTTAGGAGTTAGAAGTTTTGAGTTATGAATTAAATTCACCTCCTAACTCCTCACTCTTAACTCCTCACTTTTTAGATGTCATTAACAATTGTTGTCAAAATCGGCACTTCTAGCCTAACTCAACCAGAAACGGGACAATTAGCACTTTCTACAATCGCTACCTTGGCGGAAACACTCTGCCATTTAAGACACCAGGGACACCGGGTGATTTTGGTTTCTTCTGGTGCTGTGGGGGTGGGCTGTGCGCGGTTGGGCTTAACTGAACGGCCCAAGGCGATCGCACTAAAACAGGCTGTAGCAGCAGTTGGACAAGGCAGGCTAATACGTGTGTATGATGATTTATTTACTACGTTACAACAGCCGATCGCTCAAGTATTACTGACTCGCAGTGACTTGGTACAGCGCAGCCGCTATCTCAACGCCTACAACACTTTTCAGGAACTGTTGGGACTGGGAGTGATCCCCATAGTCAATGAAAATGATACCGTAGCAATAGACGAACTAAAATTTGGTGATAATGATACCCTTTCGGCATTGGTTGCCAGTCTCGTAGAAGCAGATTGGCTATTTTTGCTCACCGATGTCGATAGGCTGTACTCAGCCGATCCGCGTTCCGTGCCAGATGCTCGGCCGATCGCTTTAGTGAGTAGCATTAAGGAATTAGCTCAATTACAAATACAAACAGGTTCCCAAGGTTCTCAGTGGGGGACTGGCGGTATGGTGACAAAAATTTCGGCTGCGAGAATTGCCATTGCGGCTGGAGTGCGTACCGTAATTACCCAAGGGCGATTTCCCAGAAATATAGAAAAAATTATCCAAGGTGAACTTATTGGGACGCATTTTGAACCGCAACCTGAACCAACTTCAGCGCGTAAACGTTGGATAGCTTACGGACTTGTACCTGCGGGTAAACTGTATCTAGATGAAGGTGCGATCGCAGCAATTTCTCTAGCGGGAAAATCGTTATTAGCTGCTGGAATTCAGGCAGTAGAAGGAGAGTTTGACACACAGGACGCTGTGCAATTGTGTGACACCAATGGTAACGAAATTGCCAGAGGACTTGTCAATTACAACAGCGATCAGCTGCAAAAAATTTGTGGGTGCCATTCACGGGAAATTCCTACGATTTTAGGCTATGTCGGTGCGGAAACAGTTATTCATCGGGATAATTTGGTTTTGATTTAGGAGGGAAATGAGATAACTTTCGTGGCTAATAATCGGGAGATCAAGAAATCCACTCCTTACTCCCCATTCCACACCCTCACACTTCCGGTTCAACACCCAAGGCTCGTAACTGTGTCGCCAAGCGTTCAGCCCGTTGCAGAGAAGCTTCTTTAACTTTTTGCTCTTATTCAGCTCGTTCTGCTCACGCCCAATTTAATGTCATCCATTATTGCAAGCGCAAAGCGTAATGGTTAAACTCTTCATTCTTAATGTAATCTCGCGCTTCATAGAGTTTTTGCGCGGTTATGTTAGAAATTTGAGTAGCTAAAATTACTCGAATGGCTCCACTCTCTTTTGCGTATTCTTCTGCAACACTCATCAATAACTTTGCAATTCCCTTTCGCCGATACGACTCTTCCACATACAAATCGTTCAATATCCATAGTCGTTTCATCGACACTGAAGAAAAGCTGGGATAAAGCTGAGTAAATCCAACTAATTCCCCATTGTCACTGGCTGCAAACACTACCGAGTCATTATTTTTAAAACGTTCTTTAAGAAACTCCTTGGCAGCTTCAAGGTTTGATGCCTGATTGTAAAAAACACGGTACCGATCAAATAGTACTGCAACACTTTCAAGATGATTAATATTAACTAAAAAAACTTCCATTGATTATCCTTATAATTTATATGCAATGCTGCTCTGTTAAGCTAAATGGTAGATGAAACCAAGAAAAATATTTGCTTTCTCAATTCAATTAATTAATCAGCATTGCCCACCCTACTTGTACTGGAGTTACACTAGGACTTCGGCTAATGGATATAAAGATGGATGCAATTACGAATGAATTTAATAAATATTTTTCTAAATGGAAAATTACCTTGCCAGAAGAGAATAGACAAAAGCGTCAGAAAGGTTCAATTTTTCAAGCTGGTTGGAAGATAAATTTTATTTTTGGGATAAAAGATGATGCTGAGTATCTTGAGTATTACGCTATCCATAGAATGACCAATGATCATTACATCATAATTTATGAAAATGGAGAAAAAGAACATTTAGAGTGTTTAGAGCCTCTATTAGAATATAGTTCAACAATTGATGAAAAGCAAAGGGAGCATAATAAACATAACAGAAGAGTTAGAGAGGAACTGAGCTATAAAGACTTACTTTAACTTTCTGTGCTCCCCTTGCGCTTTGTTAAGACTTTGGTTTATAAGTTGAAGCAACGTGCAATTCTTTCAACTGTTTAGCATCTACACTCGAAGGTGCATCTGTTAACAAACAACGCGCTTGTTGTGTTTTCGGAAAAGCAATGACATCTCGAATAGATTCTTCTCCAGCTAGCAACATTACCAAACGATCTAAACCGTAGGCGATGCCACCATGCGGTGGTGTACCATATTCAAATGCTTCTAACAGAAAGCCAAATTTATTTTGTGCTTCTTCAGGAGATAAACCAATAGCTTCAAACACTTGCTGTTGAATTTCTCGCTGATAAATCCGCAGACTTCCGCCGCCAACTTCCACGCCGTTAAGTACCAAGTCGTAAGCTTGGGCGCGTGCAGTTTTTAAGTCGCTCAAATCATCAGGATGCGGTGCTGTAAATGGGTGGTGTAGTGCTTCTAGACGTTTTTCGTCAGCATTCCACTCGAACATTGGGAAATCTGTAATCCACAGCAAGTTGGTTTTTTCTGGATCAATTAAACCAAACTCTTTAGCGATCGCTTGCCGTAATCTATCTAAAGTTTTATTAACTGTAGCAGTATCACTAGCCCCAAACAACAGCAGATGTCCAGCTTTAGCACCTGTACGGCGTAAAATTTCTTCTTTTTGTTCTTCGCTGAGGTTGTCTTTAATCGCGCCAATAGTGTCAATTTCGCCATCATCCCTAACACGGATATAAGCTAAACCTTTAGCACCGGCTTCGCTAGCTTCTTTAAATAAGTCACCGCCTGGTTTAATACGGACATTAGAAATTACATCGTTACCGTTGGGAATGGGTAAGATTTTGACGATCCCACCATTTGTAACAGTGTCCCGAAAGACTTTGAAACCAGAGTCTTTGACAATATCTGAGACATCAACTAATTCCAAACCATAGCGTGTATCTGGTTTATCACTACCGTAGCGTTCCATCCCCTCAGCGTAAGTAAGACGGGGGAAAGGACGCTGTAACTCAATGCCTTTAACGGTTTTAAAGATATGGCAAACTAAATTTTCATTCAGTTCGATAATTTCTTCTTGAGACATGAAGCTCATTTCCATGTCCAATTGGGTGAATTCAGGTTGTCTGTCGGCGCGTAAGTCTTCGTCACGAAAGCAACGGGCAATCTGATAATATCTGTCCAAGCCGGATACCATCAGCAATTGTTTAAATAGCTGGGGTGATTGCGGCAAAGCATACCACTCACCAGGATTGACGCGACTGGGTAGAACATAATCCCGCGCCCCTTCTGGGGTAGAACGGGTAAGTATTGGGGTTTCGACTTCGATAAAACCTTCCAAATCTTCCAGATAACGACGCATAGCTTTGACAATTTGATGACGCAGTTGCAAATTTTGCGCCATGCGTTCGCGTCGCAAATCCAAATAACGATATTTCAGCCGCAAGTCTTCCCGCACTGTCTCAGTGTCAGCTATGGAAACTTGGAAAGGTAACTGTTTACGGACAGCATTGAGGAGTTTAATTTTTTCGGCGTAGATTTCTACCTCGCCTGTTGGGATGCGGGTATTCAACGATTCTTCGGGACGTTGTGTTACCCTACCAGTGATTTCGACAACATATTCATTTCGCAGGGCGTTTGCATGTTCGTAAGAATCTGGGGTGCGTTGCGGATCGCTGACGATTTGGACAATTCCAGAGCGATCGCGTAAATCTAAAAATATCACACCACCATGATCGCGGCGACGGTCTATCCATCCGTAAAAGGTAACAGTTTCTCCAATATGTTCTTTTCGGAGTTCGCCGCAATAGTGAGTTCGCATAAGTCTTAGTTATTGTTTCCGGGCTAGATTGGCAAGCAAATGTCAAAGCTTTCCCATTATCTAGCATCAATAGTAATTGTAGTAATAAACATACAATAATCTCACACCAATTTGGCAAAGGTCGATTGGGAGAGTGGGTGAGGCACAAAACCTGAAATAAGACGCGATGAAGCAAAGAAATTATCAAATACTCTCACCATGTCCCAGCACCACCATCTTTTACGTAATATAATGTTTCCATTTTTACACTAATTGTTTTGTGTAACTTAACTCTGGAGCACAACTGATAACTGTTAATGACTGTCTCAATAAAAATTTTTATTTAATAACTGTTGTATCAGAAAAGAACAATCCAAAGGGTATTATGCGTTCGTTGGTTTTCTAACTCCTAATGTAGCTTTTTTGCTTTCTTTTATTGCCAGTTTTGAGCATCAGTAATGCCAACAGAATAGTCCCAAAGTGTATTGCCAGATGATAGAGGATTTTTAGCGCACCCTCCACATAACCTCCTGCTCCATGCAATATCAACACCAGTGGAGCGGGTTGATCTGCTCAACTGAAGTAATAGCTATGTTTAAATGTCCTTTAAATGTTGAGTTACACTTGAATAGAGTTAGTCGCAGTCCTGACGGTTTCTGTCGTTTGAGTTAGCGATGTCTTCTCCTGTCGGAGACGCTATGTGTTAATGAGTCAGATTAATAGATGTATCTGTGCATTGCTTATCTACAAGCTACATTAGCGATCGCTAAAGCCCACATATTTTTAGTTAAGAATATATCTAATATGAAAACATCAATCAAAATAGTTAATTGTCATTGTACTTAAAGACGAAGTAAGTTAATTAAAAATGTAATTAACAATACAAATAACTTGATTTTAGAAGCCCTTTTCTATGCAGCTTCATATTAAATTGGTATAAGTCTCAAAGGTAAGTATAAAGCCTGTTTTACTTCTGACTTTTGAATTCTGAATTATGCTGTAATATATGCAAAAATTATTAGATTTAATTAACGCATTCTTACTTACGACTTCTTCATCGCTGGATACTGTTTCAAAACTTGCTGCAAATATTGCCCAGTATAAGACCTGGGATTTTTTGCAACTTCCTCCGGTGTACCCACAGCAATCAATTCTCCGCCTTTATCGCCACCTTCTGGCCCCAAATCTATCACCCAGTCAGAACAACGAATTACATCTAAGTTGTGTTCAATTACTAATATTGAATTGCCTTTATCCACCAATCTTTGCAATACATCCAATAATTTATGGACATCGTAAAAAGATAACCCTGTTGTCGGTTCATCTATTAAATAAAGTGTCTTTCCTGTGGCGCGTCGAGATAATTCTGTTGCCAATTTTACCCGTTGTGCTTCTCCACCAGATAAGGTAGTCGCAGGTTGTCCTAGTTGGACATAACCCAACCCGACATCAAATAAGGTTTGCAAACGCGCGATCGCTTTGGGAATATTCTGGAAAAAGTCTAAACTTTCCTCAACTGTCATTCTCAAAACATCAGAAATTGACTTATCTTTGTACTTCACTTGCAAAGTTTCGCGGTTGTATCTTGCACCTTTACAAATTTCGCATTGCACGTAAACATCCGGGAGAAAGTTCATTTCAATAACATTCACACCCTGTCCGCTACAAGCTTCGCAACGTCCACCTTTAACGTTAAAAGAAAATTGTCCAGGTTTGTAACCCCTAGCTTTGGCTTCTACTGTTTGGGAAAAGACATCCCGAATGGCATCAAAAATTCCTGTGTAAGTTGCAGGGTTAGAACGTGGTGTGCGTCCAATTGGGGATTGATCGATAACGATCGCTTTATCAATCGCGTTTAATCCCTGGATTTTATCTAAATGTCTGGGTAAGGGAACTTTCTTAGTTAAATGGTGTTGCAGAGATGGGTACAGTAATTCGTTAATCAGCGTAGATTTGCCAGAACCAGACACACCAGTGATGGAGACGAGTTTACCTAATGGAATGTCTACATCTATATTTTGTAAATTGTTGCGATGGGCATTTTTAATTCCCAAACTACGCCCATTCCCTTCTCGGCGTTCTGCTGGTGTGTTAATTACTCGCCTTCCTGATAAATATGCACCTGTCAAAGAATCTTCTGCTGCTAATAACGCCTCAAAATCACCTTGGGCGATAATATTTCCACCGTGGATTCCTGCACCAGGTCCAATATCAACTATATGGTTGGCTGCACGAATTGTTTCTTCATCGTGTTCAACGACAATTAATGTATTACCCAAATCACGCAATTTAGTTAAGGTTTTCAGCAATCTGCCATTATCTCGTTGATGCAAACCAATACTTGGTTCATCTAAAACGTAGAGAACTCCTGTTAATCCAGAACCAATTTGCGTTGCTAGGCGAATTCGTTGGGCTTCGCCACCCGAAAGGGTCATGGCTGGACGGTCAAGGGTGAGATAATCTAAACCTACATCCAACAAAAATTGCAATCTTGCTTTGATTTCTCGCAGGACTAAATCAGCAATTTGTAACTGGCGATCGCTCAACTGGAATTGCTCAATTCTCTCCCGACAATCCCGAATTGATACGGTAGTCAATTCTAAAATTCCATATTGTCCTAACTTCACCGCCAAGGCTTCCGGTTTTAACCGTTTTCCCTTACAAACTTCACACGGTTGATCGATTAAATACTGTTCTAATTTTTGTTTAATTAATTCCGAACCACCCTCATACTGCCGTTGCAAAATTGGAATAGCACCTTTAAAACTCTGCTTTCTTTGTGCCTCTGCGGCTCGTTCATCTTTCTCTCCATAGAGAATAATTTGCTGCTGTTCTTCTGTCAGCTTTTTCCAATTTGTCTGTAGCTCAAACCCATAAATCTGTCCGACGCTATAGAGTAATTCTAGATAATAAGAATTATCTTTTTCTGACCAAGGCGCGATCGCAGCATAAACTGGCGCTTCCCAGTCGGGTACGATCAAATCTGGCGCAAATCTCCTTAAAGTCCCGATTCCATGACAGTGTGGACACGCACCATAAGGCGAGTTAAAGGAGAACAATCGCGGTGATAGTTCCTCCATTACCGCGCCATGTTCTGGACAGGCAAAGTTTTCTGAAAATACTAATTCTTCTTCTTTTTCTTGTCCGTCGTCACCAAGCAGACTCACCAGAATGGCTGCAATACCACCCGATTGCTTGAGACACGTAGACAGGGAATCAACCAAACGCTCCTGAATATCAGCCTTTTTTACCAAGCGGTCAATTACCACTTCGATGGTGTGGGTAAAGTTTTTATCCAATTCAATGGAATCTGACAGTTCGCGGATTTCGCCATTGATTCGCACGCGGACAAAACCTTGAGAAGCCAGACTTGACAAAAGCTTACGATGTGTGCCTTTTTTGCCCCTGACAACGGGTGCGAGAATTTGGAAGCGGGTGCGATCTGGTAATTCCATGATGCGATCGCACATCTCATCGATTGTCTGGGGTGCAATACAGCGATCGCATATCGGACAATGGGGTTCACCAGCCCGACCAAACAACAGCCGCAAATAGTCGTAAATCTCCGTCACCGTACCCACAGTGGAACGGGGGTTATGAGACGTTGACTTTTGGTCAATGGAAATTGCTGGACTTAAGCCTTCAATGGCTTCCACATCCGGCTTATCCAGTTGTCCTAAAAATTGTCGTGCGTAGGCGCTGAGGGATTCTACGTAGCGACGTTGCCCTTCAGCGAAAATGGTGTCAAAGGCTAGGGAAGACTTACCAGAACCAGAAACGCCAGTGAATACGATTAGGCGATCGCGTGGCAATTCCAAGTCAATATTTTTCAGATTATGCTGCCTAGCACCCCGAATCCGAATGGTATTCTGGCTGTTGTGGCTTGGGTACGGAAGATGTCCATTCAAGGATGCTACTAGCTGTTGGTCTGACATATTGGGCGGCGAAGAAGGAGTTTCTTATGAAACAGTCCTTAATAATACTATCTTTAATCTGTTTATAGTAGAACAATCGTACTGTTTTAGTTAGTTATCGTTTCAGATTCATGCCGCAGACATCTTACCTATAGAATAGATTGCCCAAGCTTTAGGCTTGTTTATTGGGATGGTGCGTTAGCCAAGGCTATAAGGCATCTTATAAGCTTACTTTAATTATTTTTGGCAATATATATAATGTTTTTATTGAGATGATGCGGCTCCCCTAGAGAAAGGTGCAACCTGTGAACACTAGTTCTACGTTAACTAAAAATCTTTCTGGATTATATAAATTATGAAATTTGTTTTCTCTATACCTTCTTTATTAGCTTATGCATCACCTATTGTGCTGCTAGTTTTTTCGCTACCATTACTTGCACAAATACCAGCTTCTAATGCCTCTACTGACTGCCAAACTCCTATGCCACCACATCTTAATACAATAGACGACTTCATAGGCATGGGACACTTTCAACAAGATTGCCAAAAAGACTCACTCGCCGCAGTTTCTTCTTTCACGCAAGCAATTAGGCTAAATCCTAAAGCTGAAGAACCCTACTATCATCGTGCTAATGCTTACCATGCACTTGGAAATTACAAAGCCGCAGTAGTAGACTATACCGAAGTAATTAGGCAAAATACAGGTAGGCTTGGTTTTAGTAATCCTGCATACTGGAATAGGGCTAGGGCTTATGAAAAATTAGGCGAAAAACAGAAAGCGATTTTAGATTTGACTCAATTAATTGGTGATAGTAGTTCCAATGTTGACGAGTACTTATTAAGAGGTAATCTTTACAAGGATTTAGGGAATAAAGAAAGTGCGAGGACAGATTACAAGGCAGCAGAAAACCTTTTACAACAATATTTAAGTGGGTCTTTCGGAAGTGGTTTTCAAGATCCTCTATATAAAGAGATGCTGGAGAAAGTAAGAAATAATTTATCACAATTAAATTATTAACCAAAATAGGCTATTAGGCGTGTAGTTTTTTGACTCTGTTAGCGAATCTTTGATAGTTATAAAAATGTCAGCATTTTTCACAAGTGTGAAATACACATAATTTTAGGGGCACAATATTTTGTGACCCTATCCCTCTCCTAAGAGGGATAAAGGTGTAGTTTATTCAATTGAAAACCGCTGTAATTCTTAGCCAGATACAACCTAATTAATCTTAATGTCCGGTTTTTTCTTGGCAACTTGCGTTTAAATCAAAACTTTGACATTCTGTAGCTTCCAGTAATTGCCTAACCGTATTACCGGGGTGACAACTCATCAAAGTTGCCCCCATTGTAGCCAGTGTAACAACAGTAGCTAGTCCCAACAAAGTAGCTCGTTTTCTAGGTTTGATTGTCCTGATTAAATTATCTATCCCAGTGGCACTACCAACAACTTCAATTGGCCCAAGTGCTTTTAAAGCAATAGCTGCATTAGCATAGCGATGTTTTCGGTTGCGTTCCACCATTTTCATCAACCACCGCCGGAAACGCGGACTGATTTGAGGAACTAATTGCTGGAAATTAAAGCGATAGTTATCATCAATTAATTTCCCAATCTCAACAGAACGGGTATTAGTAAGTAAGCAAATCAGTGTTGCTCCTAAACTATATAAATCTGATGCCTCAGTCAAGGAATGACCAAACTGTTCCTCTGGTGGCATAAAACCTGGGGTTCCTGCTACAAAACTGCTCAGAGCTACTTTTGCACCCTGTATTCTAGCCAAACCAAAATCAACCAGATAAGCATTTAGTTGCTCATCAACCAAAATATTCTCTGGCTTGATATCCCGATGAATAATTGGCGGAATTTGCTTTTGTAGATAAACCAAAATCTCTAAAATTGACAAAGCAATTTGCTTTATTTCTTCTGGATTAAAGCCGCTCGTTAAGCCTAAAGATGGGGCATTTTTGTATTCCTGCACCAGATAAAAAGCCCCTGGCATTTCAAAAGAATCTATATAGCGGGGGATGCGAGAATGATTTAGTTGCTGCAAAATTTCGATTTCGCGCTGATATGCTTTTACACCTGACAAATCAGCATCCGCACGAGCAAAACAAAACTCTTTAATCACCACCTGTTGCTTAGAGTTGAGGACATTAGCTAAGTAAGTAATGCGTCCCCCTTCTCGGTTGCGTCCTAGTTCGCTGATAACTTGATAGCCTTGTTTGGAAAAATCTGGATGGTGATTTAAGGGAATTGCCCCTTTATGTCCATTACGCACATCAAGCTCCATTACACGTCACATGAGTTTGATTCTGTCAAGGTGCAATTATAAAGATTAAGATCCACTCACCCAGATTGTTAGCCCTATTCCTACCCCGCATGGGCCAAGGCGCATCGGCAGAAAGTTCCTTTGCATTTGCGTCTTGGCGCAAAATTGTTAACTTTGTGCTAGCCAATCGACAATCTGAGCATTAACTACATCTGGAACCTCATCGTGGGGACAATGACCGGCATTGGGAATGGGAACAATTTTGATGTCTTTGCCATTCTCACGCGCTTCTTCGTAAATCTTGGCCCCAGTAATTGGTGTCCAGGGATCATCAGCACCCCAAATTACTAATAGAGGACGTTCTACTTTGGGCAAAAGTTCCTCTGGACTTGGACCAGGAGGGGCTGTGAGAATGGAGGCGAAGACTTTTTGCGCTCCTGGGTCGCAAGAGGGAGTATAAAGCAAATCAACTAATTCATCGGTGACGGCTTCACGGTTCCGGTAAACTTGGTAGAGGGTGCGGCGAATTTGGGCTTTTTGACGGATGCGGTTATAGACAAATTTACCTGTAATTGGCGATCGCACAAACCGATTAAAAGCTGCCATGACAACACGTAGCGGCGGGTTCAATTCGTGGGGACGATGACTCAACCCACCCGCAGAGTTAATTAAAATACCACCAGCAGAAATTTCTGGATGTTCTACCAGTACTATTAAGCTCAAAAGTGCGCCGATGGAGTTGCCAATAAATACAGCAGGTTCGTGTATATGTGCTATGCAGAAATCTTTCAGCAGTTCCACCCAAACTTCCACGCTGTAATCAATAGGCGCTTTATCGGAACCACCAAAACCTAAAAGGTCTATGGCAAATACCTGGTAGCCAGCATTAGCTAAAACTGGGATATTTTTCCGCCAGTGCCCAATAGAAGCACCAAAGCCGTGAACCAGTACCAAAGGGCGTCCTGTACCCATGACAGTGTACTGGATTTTGTAACCCTGCCAAGTCCAAATGAATTTTTCAAAAGCGTCTTGGGTTGCAAGCTGCTGTGTCGTTACAGTCATTATTAAGATTAATAAAGTGTTTCTTTAATATAGTAATGTTCTCTGACCTCATAACTCCCTACTCCGTACAGACGCGATTAATCGCGTCTCTCCCCACTGATTAGATGTTAGTTCCATCCACCCCAAGGGATTAATAAGTCAAGGGATACCAAATACCCCTGTGACTATTTAGACGAATGGTAGTGTGAGATGAAATACATGAATCAAAATTACTTTGCTCAAATGAGCAAGTTTGTTCTGGCTGCAACCTCTGTGGCAATATTTTCGCCAATAGCTTCTGCCTATGCAACTTCAGGGTTCTCTACCACCGTCGCCCAAATATCTAATAATTCCACAAATCAACAACTTTTAGCCGATAAAAAAGTAGAAACAAGGAGTCGTACTACTACTATTGAGCGCCAAACTATCACCACAGAAAGCCGCACTAGTAGTGTTTCTGCAAAAGGGAAAAAAACAGGTTTTAGCCTTGCTATTTGGGAACCATCCGGTAACTTGTCAGAGGTGATTGCTCGCATTTCTGTCAAGAGTAAAGGTGGCAAGGGCTATTTAAAAGAGCGGTTTTTGGGTGATTACAAGTACAAGATTAAGCAAAAAGCAAAATTTGCTAAGGGGTTAAAAGCTAGCGATCGCATCGTCGTGCGATTGTATGATGTTCAAAACCGCTTTATTGGCTATAGCGAATTTGAATGTTTATCGGCAAATACTACAGTTAACCTGGTTTTGTCAGCCAAGCCTACAGAATATCAAGTCGTTCGCACTGTTTACGGTGTTGATGCTGACCAAAACGGCACTATTGACGCAGGTACCACTACCTACGACTACTTCACCCAAGTCAGCGACCAACGTGTTAGTTTTCTGAGCAGTTCCCAAACCTTCCAAGGTAGTCAGTTCCAAGTAGAAGGCTTGTCAAAAATTGCAGCAACCAGCGTTTATCCCGTCTCTTTCACTCAGGGTGAGTATGCTTTAGTCCGTCAGTCGTTCGTTAGTGTCTTTAGTTCCGACTTGGCAGAGGCTTTACAAGCTACTCCTGGCAGCTTGGTGCAGGTGATTGAAGTCAGCGATAACTCTAGCTACGACATCAGCCAAATGCTGATGAATTATCGCCAAGTTGGAATGTCTCGCGCTCTCCAAGTTGGGTTTTCTGATGTTTCCACAGACTATTGGGCTAAAGATTTTATTGCCGAATTGGCCTCAATGGAAATTCTCGAAGGTTTTCCTGATGGGACTTTCCGCCCTGATGCACCAGTAACTCGCGCTCAATTTGCGGCAATGTTGCGAAAAGCGTTTGCCAAGGGGAAAATTCGCCAAGCGATCGCATTTAAAGATGTCTCAACTCAATATTGGGCTTACAATGCCATCAGCGAAGTTTATCAAATGGGCTTTTTAAACGCTGTTATTGGCAAAGATTTCAACCCCAGTCAAAGCCTTTCTCGCCTTGATATTTTGGTAGCATTAGCGCGGGGACTAAATTATCAAAGCAGCAGTTCTACGGACACAATCTTATCTGTTTACAGCGATGCAACTACTATTCGTCGTGAATATCGCAGTCTGATTGCAGCTTTGACACAACGCGGTATAGTCGTCAACTATCCCAATGTGAACTTGCTAAATGTTGAACGGGTAGCAACCAGGTCTGAAGTATCTGCTTTGCTATACCAAGCCCTGTCTAGCACTGGACAGGTAGCAAAAATTTCCTCACAGTACGTAGTTGGACAACAACAAGTTGCAGTTGAGGAGCAGACTGAAACTTCGACCGAGGGCGTTAAACCGCGTCGCAATTGCAACCAAGGAATTGGTAATGGTGCTGAGGGCTGTGACCCAGGTAATTCCCGTCCTCACGGTGGCAGTAACGATGAAGGTGGACGCACTCCTGGTAACAGGTAATACTATTTTTTTAAGAGGCGCGATTAATCGCGTCTCTAGCTTGCTCGACTGTAAAACTAATTTCCTGACCATAGGAAATTTCTAGTGTATGACCATCTGGGTCTCGAAGATAAGCCCAGTAACCAACTGGAGGGCCCAAGTCATTTGGTCCAGCCAGCAGTATTCCCTCAGTGCGTGCCTCATTGCATAGGCGATCAATTTCCTCATGATTCGGATAAGCTACTCCAAGATGGGATTGTGGTAAAAGTGCGCCTTCTACTTTAGGTACTTTAATTAGGACAATCACAAAAGGTCTAGTCAGGTCACTAATCCAAGCAACATCTGATTGAGTCGCTTGATCAATGCGATGATGCACAACTGTCATCTGAGCATACTTTGCATAAAATGAGATACTTGCATCAACATCACTGACTGCAAGTGCAATGTGAGTCAAACCAAGATCAGACATTAAAAAAACTCCGTGTGTAGACTTGACTGGACAAATGTAAGTATTGGCCTTAGTGCTTACTAAGAAAGCTGACACGATTGATAATGAAGGTAGGCGTTATCTTCACAAAATTTATGTTTTTAACTTGGTTAGACAGTAATTCTTGGCTCCTGGAAATCGGCGGGAAACGAATATTAATTGACCCTTGGCTGGTTGGCTCGTTAATTTTTAGTAATTTGGAATGGTTATTTAAAGGTTCGCGATCGCAAGAGCGTCCAATACCAGATAACATTGATCTGATCCTGCTATCTCAAGGTTTAGAAGACCACGCTCATCCACCAACGCTGAAGCTACTGGATCACAGCATCAAGGTTGTAGCTTCTCCCAATGCAGCCAAGGTAGTGCAGCAATTAGGTTACACCCAGGTAACAGTATTGGCTCATGGTGAAACTTTCACTTTAAATAATCAAATTGAAATTAAGGCTTTCCCCGGCTCCCCTATTGGCCCCACTCTGGTCGAAAATAGTTATCTCCTCAAAGAATTGGAGAGTGGTTTAACTGTATACTACGAGCCTCATGGGTATCATTCTCCACAACTTCAGCAAGCTGCACCTATTGATGTAGTGATTACGCCGTTTATTGACATGACCCTACCTTTGCTTGGGCCGATTATTAAAGGTAAAAATAGTGCTTTAGAAGTAGTAAAGTCGTTAAAACCTCAAGTAATATTACCTACTGCGGCTGGTGGGGATGTGTCCTTTGAGGGATTACTGATGAAATTGATTCAGACTAAAGGAAATGCTGAAGAATTTCGCTCGTTACTAGAGAAAAACAATCTTTCGACGCAAGTGCTTGAGCCAAAACCAGGCGATCGTTTTGAATTACCATTAGAAAAACGAGCATTAGCAATCTAAGTTAGCTCACATCTTGCATCTAGCTCTAGCGATTAGAATCAAGGTTTTCAACCCGCGCAGGCGGGTTTTGCCTATGTAGCCAAGCCAGTGCGGTCTTCTCCCAAAGGGAGAGGCTAGCGCCAAGGGGGTTTCCCCCATGAGCAACTGGCGTGCGACTTCTAGTCGCCAGGGCTAATTTTGTTCCATAGCTGAATTATCTTGAATATTATACACTTCTCTAATCGGAAAAGGAATTTGAATTCCTGCTTGCTGATAGCGCTTGTGTAATTTTTTAACGAATAAATGTTTACCAATACGCTGATCAAAGTATTCACTTACGCGCATATAAAGCGTAAAATCTATACTAAAATCATTAAAAGTATGAAATCTGATATATGGTTCACTTTCTTTTAATTCAGGTGCAATTTCTTGCATGACTTCTTTGGCAACTTCTACAGTTACTTTTTCAACTTGTTCCAAATCGCTATCATAACTGACACCCACATCCATTGTTAAAGTAATTTCCTTTGCGGGTAAATGATAGTTTGTGAAAATCGCAGAAGACAATTTAGAATTGGGAACAATTACTACATTATTTGAGATTTCTTTAATTGTCGTATTGCGCCAAGAAATATCTATGACATATCCTTCTTGCCCAGCATCTAATTTTACATAGTCTCCGGTTCTAACTTGCTTAGAAATAATTAAATAAAAGCCAGAAAACAAATTTGCTAAGGTATCTTGAAGTGCCAAACCAACTGCTAGACCACCAATCCCTAAAGTTGTGATTATCGGTGTAATTTGAACACCCACTGTTTGCAATATAATTAATGTTCCCAAAACTAAAACAGTAATCTTAGCAAGGTTAGAAATTAGTGATGTGGGAACTCCTTCTGTTCTGCGAATAAATAAATTAACAAAACCAGCAGTCAATCTGGCTAAGAAAAGGGTTACTGAATACAGTAGTGCGATCGTCAGAACTTTTTGCAGTACGATCGCAATATCTGGCTTAAGGGGAGAACTCAGAATTGCCCAAAAAAAACCGCCAATGACAAACCAGATAAAAGTCATGCGGTGCAGAGAGTGAAATATAATATTACCCCCCGCAATTCGTTTATTATTAACGAATGTTTCCAGTTTTTTGAAGATAACTTTTTCACCAATTAATCCAGCCAGTAAGCCAGCTAGAATAAATGCTATCGGTGTAATCCATTCCATCATATCAATTTTAAATTTGTAATTTTAGATTTAGGATAACAGCATAGTTGCTGCGATTATGGCTAAATTTTACCTTGTTAGTTGTCGGATTAGCTGTTTGAGATTTTCTGGATTATGGACTTGCCAATTGTTTACCACCCAGATTACATTGCTCCCCTGCCTGAAGGACATCGCTTCCCGATGTCTAAGTTCCGACAACTCTACGAGTTACTGTTAACTGATGGTGTAGCTAATCAAGAACAGTTTTACACCCCCGAACGTCCCCCGCCAGAGTTAATAGAATTAGTCCACACTCCAAACTACGTTAAAGCTTACTGTGAGGGAACCCTAGACCCCAAAGCACAGCGACGCATTGGTTTGCCTTGGAGTCCAGCATTAGCAAATCGTACCTGTGTAGCTGTAGGTGGTACGATACTCACTGCAAAAATGGCGCTAAGACAGGGTTTAGCTTGTAATACGGCTGGTGGAACTCATCATGCCTTTCCTAGTTATGGATCTGGTTTTTGTATTTTCAATGATTTAGCGATCGCCTGTCGCGTTTTACAAAAACTCGGACTCGTCCAAAAAATCCTGATTGTCGATTTAGATGTCCATCAAGGAGACGGCACAGCTTTTATCTTCCAAGACGACGACAGCGTTTTTACTTTCTCCATGCACTGCGAAGTCAATTTCCCCGGTACTAAACAAAACAGCAATTTGGATGTTCCTTTACCGGTGGGAATGGAGGATGACGCTTATTTACAAACTTTGGCGAGTTATTTAGCAGATTTATTATCTAAAGTCAAGCCAGACTTAGTATTTTATGATGCTGGTGTTGACCCTCATATAGGCGATCGCTTGGGAAAATTAGCCCTAACTGATGCTGGGATTTTTCGCCGAGAAATGCAGGTTTTAAGTACCTGTATGAGTAGCGGTTATCCTGTCGCCTGCGTTATTGGCGGCGGTTATGCTGATGATATGAAATCTTTAGTCTGGCGGCATTCGCTACTGCATCGTGCCGCTAGTGAAGTTTACCGACAGTATAAACTTTGATGCAGCCGCTTGAGTTTTTTGATTAATTTATTCTTTTGAAGTTCCTTAGATGAGCAAATTTAGAGAAGCAATAGCAGCAATAATATTGAGTTCATTCTTAGGAATTCCGTTCGTTATATTATCGCTGTGGTATCAGAATCCTCCTGGTTGTGAGCGATTATGCTTCGGTGAACCATGTCTTCCAAATGCATGTATGGGTGGTAATTCCTTAAGGGCTGGATTTCCATTCCCAATAGTGCATGATGATAATGCTGGCTCACCTGTACATGGCTGGGAGAGAATTGGGGCTGAAGATTTTCAGAATATAAATCTTGATGTATTTTTATTAGATGCCTTGTTTTACGGTGTCAGAATAATCATGCTTTTTACGATTACAAAAAGTATTTTAAAATCTGTAAAACGTTCAAGAAGATTGGGCTAATACGGGCAAAGGTAATAGTGGATGAATAACGGCAAACTCAGAATTTACGAACTAGCAAAAGAATTAAATTTAGATAGCAAGAAGCTATTAATAATTTGTGAAAAGCTCAAAATTGTCGTCAAAAGCCATACGAGTACAATCTCAGAATCTGACGCAGAACGCATTCGTCTAGCGGTAAATAAACTAACAGCAAAAACCTCGAAAAATAAAACAAGCTCTGAAGATTGGGGCTATATGTTTATAGCTTCAGCAATTGATAGTTTTATCCGCCATCTTGAAGGTGAAACCTCCCTTAAATCATATCCCGATTTTAGGGACAGGCGCGATCGCGCCAATCAGTTAATGTTGGAATGTGTCGGGAAAAAGCCTTCTCTATTTTATGTGCGTCGCAAAGGTGCGGGGAAAGAAGCAAGGGAAGAAATTTGGGATTTGACAATAGCAACAGACTCCGACGATTTTCCATTACCCGCAAGACTTGAGAAGCTCAGAAAAACATTAGGATTTAGAGCGGCTGTACCAAAAGATGGACGCGATGGTATAAAAATACTTTCGGCTCAGTTGTTACAACCCTCACGGGGACACGCCGATAGCTATGCTATACCTTGTCGCTTACGTTTGCTACCTAATCATCAGCATCATCTCGACATTCCACCTGCAACATTGAAACGCATCGCAGCCGCGCCAATGTGTGGTGAGCATGTGCCTACAGAAGATCAGCTTAAAGCTTGGAAAGCGTTTTTGCAAATTGAGGAAAAAATCGCTAAAGCACGTCAGTTTTGTGTGCGTTATGTAAGTCACAACTATAACTTCAAAAGGCGAATCAGTTTTGAAATTGATGTAGCTTCAGCCACTCTTGACGGCTTTTATCAAAATTCCCTCGACATGGAAAACTTCTGGGAACGAGCAAGACGCACAAAAAGCGAAGATTTAAAACTTTTTGAAACTGCTCCCGTCGGCAAAAATTGGATTAGCGGTCGTCAATTAGGGACTGTTGAGGAAGTTGACCCCAACCGTTGTATTATCAGCCTCAGATTAGAACGCGACTTAGCTGAATTCATGTCAGCAGAGCGTTATAAGTTGCCAGATACAGGATTTTTGTGTTTTGAGGCAGTTGGTGATATTCAGCAGATTCAGCGCAAGAAAAAAGCTTTAGATGATTTGAATAATGGTTACACTCAAAATCCTTACTTAGGTAACTTTTTATTCGATGCTTTCCAGGCTAGACAAATCAAAACAACTGTTGAACTTCAACCACAAGATTTATTGTTATCTTCTGCTAATCCTGGTCAGAAAGCAGCAGTAGAAAAGGTACTTGCTGCGAAGGATCTTGTTCTTATCCAAGGGCCACCGGGTACAGGTAAAACTACCGTAATTGCCGAGATTTGCTATCAAATAGCCCTTCGCGGTGGACGTACCTTAATCGCTTCTCAAGCCAATTTAGCAGTAGATAATGCCCTGAGTCGATTAGTCCACAACCCAGTGATTCGGGCTGTACGCAAAGGGAGAGCCGAGAAAGTTGGGGAAGAAGGACAGCCATTTTTAGAAGACCAAGTGATTGGTAGATGGCTGGAAAATACAGCAAATGACTGCGAAAATAATCTTACTCAAAGGCTCGAAAATATCCAAATATTTAGCCAATTACTGGCATCATCACGAAGATTTACAGCCTACTTTGAAGCAGAGGAGGAATTTAATCAGCAACAAACTAAATTCACTAAAAATAAGGTAAAGCTAGAGGAAAACTTTAAAAATCAAGAAAAATCTTATAACGAAACTGTAGAGAAACAGAATGAAGTTGAATCACTCATTGCAGGACTTAAAAATATACTAAATACTGCACCAAATATCAACTGGGAAGCTCCAGAAGTTACAGATTTTTTGCCGCTTCTTAAGCCATACACAGAAGGTAACAGTTTAGTAGAAGAATTTTTAGCAAATGTTCGTCAAACGATCAAATATACTAATGAACTTGGTTTCGTGCGTCCGGCACTTGGCGCTTTTGGTTTAGCGGCTTGGTTGCGTGAAACTGTAGTTACAGAAATTTCTGAATTTAAAACTGCTTTAATTTATGCTCAAGATGCAAGTAAAGCCATCTTAGAAGTTGCAGCATTAGTAGAGGTTGTCAAACAAAATTTTGTCTCGTTAAATCAGTTACAACCAGATTATCAGAAATATCTTGCCAAACTGCAAAATATACAGCAAACAATCCAGATATGGGAAAACCGTAAACGTGAAATCGATTACATTATCTCAGCAGTTAAAGAATGGAAAGCAACAGCACCTTCTCATCTTTATCAAACTTTGAAAGATTGTCAGCAATCAGGTTTACCACTAACAGAAAATTTAGTGGACTTGCCGCTAGGTTTGTTGATGTTTGCGAATACATTAAAATTACCAATAGTTCCAAAAATATATAAAATAAATCTACCAGAATGGGAGCTATTGACAAAGGCGATCGCTTATGAAATAGACGGAGGTTTTACTGATAGGCGGGGTAAACAGCATAATTTTAGCTATTTTTTACAACAAAATTTTAGTCAGATTCCAATGGTGCTATCAAAGAGCGATCGCACCCAATGGCAAGAAACCTATCAACAGTTTAACAATTATCAGCTACTCAACCCAAAACAGCGAAAATTACTGGTTGAGAATACCCAGGTTTTTTTAATTAGAATGCAACGGACTTATGGTGCATCATGGGAATGGAATAACATTGACTCTACTCTCACCCGCATTACACAAGAATTGTTAGATATTATTCTTGCAAATGCGCGTCAATGCGTTTTAAAAGTCAAAACGGAAACTGAGCAACAGCTTCAGCATTTGCAACGACAATTAAATGAATTCCAGAAAAATGAAGTTAGCCAACAGCAAATATCCATTACTCAAGCTGAGGCGGAAAAGGCACAACAAAACGCTAATTTGCAACTTGGAGGAGTGATTAATATCTTACAAGAACTTAATCAACAGCCAAATATACCTTTTCAATTACGCATTTTAATTGAAAAATACCTTACAACACAATCAAATATTTGGGAGCAGCCGCAAGAATTCTCAAATCAAGTGAATTCTTGGGTAACTTGTATCAGTCAACTTGAAACCTTAATTTCATTATTAGAACCTTTTGCTGTGCTGGAGATAATTAAAAATTCTCTACATGAACATTTATCAAAGCTACAAGAAGAAACTGGAATTTCTCTACAGCAGCTTCAAAAATTACAAATTAATTTACGCGAAACAGAACAGAAATCGCAACCACAGCCATCAGACAATTTAATAGAAGAAAGGAATTGGTGGTTGACAGAATGGCAAAAAATACCGGATAAATTTAAGCCAGAAAATTCTGCTGCTGACTTGTTTAATATAGACTTATTACGTAGCATAAATATTAGCTTTGAATCTTGGCAACAGCAACTAGAAAAAGATGAAATTTATCTCAATAAATATCAGAATTTTGTACAAGATTGGATAGGAAAATTAAGACAGCCAACTGAAGGTGATCGCGATGATTTAAGGCGCATATATTTAGATAATGCCAACGTCGTTGGTATCACTTGTGTTCAAGCTGCAAATAGAGGTTTTTCTGAAGAATTCAAATCTTTCGATGTTGTTATTATTGATGAGGTTAGTAAGTGTACTCCACCAGAGTTACTAATCCCAGCTTTGAAAGGCAAAAAGTTAGTAATGGTAGGCGATCATCGGCAATTACCACCCATGCTTGATACTAGCACTGTAGAAGAAGTTGCTCAAACAATGGGTAATACACGAGACGAACTACAATTCTTAGAAGAATCTCTATTTAAAAGTCAGTTTGAGTCTGCTGATGACAGCATCAAACAAATGCTAACTACACAATATCGAATGCATCCATTTATTATGGGAGCAATCAATCAGTTTTATGATGGTAAACTAGAATCTGGGATTTTGGAGCCAGATACAAAACGTGCACATAATTTAGCAGGTGAAATTGTCCAACAATCTCATCATCTTCTTTGGGTAAAAACGCCCATAGAGAATCAGTTTTTAGAGCAACGGAACGGAACTTCTTACTTTAATACTCAAGAAATTGATGCGATTGAAAGTTTGTGTCACCAGTTCGAGACTACTTGGGCTTCTAGAGTTGCTAATGGTGAACCCAAAAAAGAAATTGCTGTAATTACGTTTTATGGCGCTCAATTAAGAAAAATTGATGAACGTCTGCAATCTGAACTTTTTCCTTCACTAGAAATTCGTACTGGTACGGTAGACAGATTTCAAGGGATGGAAAGACCTGTTGTAATTGTTAGTATGGTTCGCAACAATAGCAAAGGAGATGTGGGATTTGCCAAGAAGCCAGAACGGGTTAACGTTGCATTTTCTCGCGCTCAGGAACTACTAATAATTGTGGGTTGTCATAATTTATTTACCAATCAATCGGGTAAAGTTGGAACTATGTATTCCGAAGTTTCAAATATTGTAAGTCTTCATGGAGGTTTCATTGATGTTTCTCGCCTCTTCAGCTAAACAGATTGATTGATGACAATCTCAAGAATTTGGTAGAGACAGACTGTTTCTTGATATTTGGTGCTAATTGAAGGGTATATTTTAGTCGCAATCAAAATTTTCCTTCTTTCCATAGAACGACCTCTGTATAAACTAGTCCACTATGCATATTGGTAATATAAGCACATCAAATGCTTCAGTATATAAGAATTTTTCCATTACATACTGCCGAAACTCCCAAAATTTTGGAAAATAATAAAGTAAGTCGAGTATCACAAGACTCACTTGATTTCCTCATTTCTTCTAGGAAAATATGACTCATTCTTTCCTTGAACGCCTGCGTAGTCCAGATAGACCAGTCCTCGTCTTCGACGGGGCGATGGGAACCAACCTCCAAACCCAAAACCTTACGGCTGAAGACTTCGGCGGCCCACAGTATGAAGGTTGTAACGAATACTTAGTTCACACGAAACCTGAAGCTGTGGCTAAGGTTCACCGCGACTTTCTCGCCGCTGGTGCAGATGTAATTGAAACCGATACCTTTGGCAGTACGTCCCTGGTGCTGGCAGAATATGACTTGGCAGACCAAGCTTATTACCTCAGCAAGACAGCCGCAGAATTGGCGAAGCGTGTCGCGGCGGAATTTTCCACGCCAGAAAAACCCCGGTTTGTGGCAGGTTCTATTGGCCCCACAACGAAACTACCAACTTTGGGACATATTGACTTTGACACCATGAAAGCTACTTTTGCCGAACAAGCAGAAGCGCTGTGGGATGGTGGTGTCGATTTATTCCTGGTGGAAACTTGCCAAGATGTGTTGCAAATTAAAGCGGCGCTGAATGGTATTGAAGAAGTATTTGCCAAAAAAGGCGATCGCAGACCGTTGATGGTGTCTGTGACAATGGAAAGCATGGGCACAATGTTGGTTGGTTCAGAAATCAGTGCTGTGCTGACAATTCTGGAACCTTACCCAATTGACATTCTCGGTCTAAACTGTGCCACTGGCCCAGACTTGATGAAACCACATATCAAGTATCTGGCAGAACATTCACCTTTCATCGTTTCCTGTATTCCCAACGCGGGTTTACCTGAAAACGTTGGCGGTCAAGCGCACTACCGCTTGACACCGTTAGAATTACGGATGTCATTGATGCATTTTGTTGAAGATTTGGGTGTCCAAGTGATCGGGGGTTGCTGTGGGACGCGTCCAGAACACATTCAACAATTGGCAGAAGTAGCTAAAGGTCTGAAGCCAAAAGTTAGACATCCTAGCTTAGAACCAGCAGCAGCGTCAATTTACACCACTCAGCCCTACGACCAAGATAATTCTTTCTTGATTGTTGGTGAACGTCTCAACGCCAGTGGTTCCAAGAAGTGCCGCGATTTGCTAAATGCAGAAGATTGGGATGGACTCGTTTCAATGGCGAGGGCGCAAGTAAAAGAAGGCGCACACATCCTCGATGTCAACGTCGATTATGTGGGACGTGACGGTGTGCGTGATATGCACGAATTAGTTTCGCGCATTGTTAATAATGTGACATTACCTTTAATGCTTGACTCCACCGAATGGGAAAAGATGGAGGCGGGTTTAAAGGTTGCCGGTGGTAAGTCTTTGCTGAACTCCACCAACTACGAAGATGGAGAACCCCGCTTTTTGAAAGTGCTGGATTTAGCGAAAAAATACGGTGCTGGTGTAGTCATTGGTACTATCGATGAAGATGGGATGGCGAGGACAGCAGACAAAAAGTTTGCGATCGCACAACGCGCATACCGTCAAGCTGTAGAATACGGCATACCACCCACAGAAATATTTTTTGATACCCTCGCGTTACCCATTTCCACTGGGATTGAAGAAGACCGAGAAAACGGTAAAGCCACCATTGAATCCATCCGGCGGATTCGTGAAGAATTGCCTGGATGTCATGTAATTTTGGGTGTTTCCAATATTTCCTTTGGTTTGAATCCAGCCTCGCGGATGGTGTTGAACTCGGTGTTTTTACACGAAGCGACAACGGCGGGAATGGATGCAGCCATTGTCAGTGCTAACAAAATTTTACCGCTCTCTAAGATTGAGGCACGCCATCAAGAAATCTGTCGCCAGTTGATTTATGATGAGCGAAAATTTGAAGGTAATGTTTGCGTTTACGATCCCTTGGGAGAGCTTACCACAGTATTTGCTGGGGTAACGACAAAACGCGATCGCTCCTTAGATGAAAGTCTCCCCATCCCAGAACGTCTCAAGCGTCACATCATCGACGGCGAACGCATTGGCTTAGAAGAACATCTGAAAAAAGCCTTAGAAGAACATCCCCCCTTGGAGATTATCAACACCTTCCTGCTAGATGGCATGAAAGTTGTCGGCGAATTATTCGGTTCTGGACAAATGCAGTTACCCTTCGTTTTGCAATCTGCGGAAACCATGAAAGCGGCGGTAGCGTTTCTAGAACCGTTCATGGAAAAATCAGAATCAGGCAACAATGCCAAGGGAACCTTTATCATTGCCACAGTCAAAGGCGATGTCCACGACATTGGTAAAAACTTGGTGGATATCATCTTATCTAACAACGGCTACAAGGTGATTAACCTGGGAATTAAACAGCCGGTGGAAAACATCATCAACGCTTACGAACAGCATAAAGCTGATTGTATAGCCATGAGTGGTTTGCTGGTAAAATCCACCGCCTTCATGAAAGAGAATTTGGAAGTATTCAACGAAAAGGGAATTAGTGTCCCCGTGATTTTAGGTGGTGCGGCGCTGACTCCCAAATTTGTGCATGAAGATTGCCAAAAAACCTACAAAGGTAAAGTTGTTTATGGCAAAGATGCCTTTTCTGACTTGCACTTCATGGATAAATTAATGCCAGCAAAGGCTGCTGGTAACTGGGAAGATTTGCAGGGATTTTTGAACGAAGTCGAAACGGCTGAAGTTTCGACAAATGGTCATAAAGAATTGGTAACTACAACTGCTGAGGAAACAGCATCTGCTGAACCAAAAGTAGTAGATACGAGACGTTCTGATGCTGTGGCGATAGATATTGAACGTCCTACACCGCCTTTCTGGGGAACGCAATTGTTGCAGCCTAGCGATATTCCCATTGAGGAAATATTCTGGCATTTAGATTTACAAGCTTTAATTGCTGGACAATGGCAATTCCGCAAACCAAAGGAACAATCTAAGGAAGAATATCAGGCTTTCTTAGCTGAGAAAGTGTACCCAGTTTTAGAAAGTTGGAAACAGCGGATTCTTGAGGAGAATCTGTTGCATCCTCAGGTGATTTATGGGTATTTACCTTGTCAGTCTGAGGGAAATTCTCTACATATATATGACTCAGAAAGTCAATCACAACAGATTGTAACTTTCGAGTTTCCCAGACAAAAGTCTTTAAGACGGCTGTGCATAGCAGATTTCTTTGCACCGAAGGAGTTAGGAATTATTGATGTGTTCCCGATGCAGGCGGTGACTGTAGGGGAGATTGCAACAGAGTTCGCCCAAAAGTTGTTTGCAGATAATCAATACACAGATTATCTGTATTTTCACGGCATGGCGGTGCAGGTTGCAGAGGCTGTAGCTGAGTGGACACACGCCAGAATTCGCCGAGAGTTAGGTTTTACTGCTGAAGAACCCGATAACATTCGGGATATATTGGCACAACGCTATCGTGGCTCACGGTATAGTTTTGGTTATCCTGCTTGCCCAAATATTCAGGATCAGTACAAGCAACTAGAGTTATTGCAGACTGACAGAATTAACTTGTATATGGATGAAAGTGAACAACTTTATCCAGAACAGTCTACCACTGCGATTATTGCTTACCATCCACAAGCAAAATACTTTAGCGCGTAGAACCCCATCCCCCCTTCCTCGCTTCTAGGAAGAGGGGAATTATGGTGGTTCCCAATTGCACTGAATACAGCAGTTTTGGTAGGCTGCGTTAGCCTTTGGCTAACGCACCGCTTTACTTAAATTCTAGTATTCGATGGTTGTGCTGGGTTAGGCGCTAGTAGCAAGCCATTACAAAAAACCTTGAAGTCTAGAAAGTAGATTTATGTATGGTTTTCACAAGCATTGCTCCCTGCATCCATAAATGCGTAGCAGTTCCCCACAGGATAACAAGAATTGCTATACAAGCTAGTAAATAATTAGTAATTAACGAAAGGGATGTCGAACAACAAGATACCCGACTTCTTTAGAAAGTCGGGTATATGAGTCGAACATCTGATTATTTTTCACCCAATTGATATCTTTCCTTTAACGGTGGGTATTATAAGTTTACTTTGCTAACAACATCTTCATAAATTTGCCTTCAAATAAAATACATTTCCGCAATTGTACTGTGAAGTTATGCTCTTATTCCTTATGCAACTTGAATTAAATAATTCTGAAAAAATCAGTGTTTACCGAATAAATAAACAATTTATAAATGATATAACTTTAAATAAATTGTCTTTTGTTGTAGTTACTTCATTTGGAACTTATTAAAACCAGATGCACTAGTTAGAGAAATATAGTCTCATATTTAGCCTGTAAAAAAGCTTTGCAGGCTAAATATGAGAGATGTCGAAAAAATACAAAAACCGCTAAAAGTCACTTGACAGGGAAGCAGCTATGTCTCGAAAACGTCAGCTAGTCAAGGCAATTCAAAAAACCTTCAAACAAATTAGCAAGCAGTTCTTATCTGCAATTAACAAGCAAATTATTTGGCTTCTGCGAGCTTCTTTTGGCACGAATAGAAGACGCGGATCGGCGAATGCTGGCTTTGTGTTACCAACAGTGGCGATGGTAACGTTGGTAGTTGTACTGTTAACAACTGCAATTTTATTTCGGTCTTTTGAACGCTCCAAAAATGCTAGTAATGTTCGGGTGAATGAAGCGACAATACAAGCCGCCACCCCTGCTTTGGAGAGAGCTAAAGCAAAAATAACTGCACTATTTGCCGACCCGACTCTGCCACGTTCTGTTCCATCAAATGTAACACTATACAGTACCTTAACCAATAAACTTCCTGTCTATACATTTGGTGATGAAACTCCCATAAACCTGGCTTATAATCTTGACAAAGATACTACAATTGAAGCAGATAGTAGTATTATTTTAGAGAATAAAGAAAACTTACAAACAGCCTGGAAATTTCCTGCCGATACAGATAATAACGGTAAATTTGATAGCTTTATTCTCTACGGTATCTACTTCCGCACTCCCCCCCAAACTGGTACAACTCAAGAGAGAAAGAGAAGTCCACTGGATGCTAGAACGCCTCCTATGCTACCAGCTAAGGCAGGTGGAGCTTGTGATGTAGCTGGTGAGACTAGTGCCAGCTTGGTAGGCGCTTCTGGTTGGTATAAGTTACCAACTGGTGAATTGAAAAAAAGCTTTTTCGTATATACAGCAACGGTTCCCATTAGTGATATTACTCAAGCTACTCTTCTTGATACAACTAAATATGAGAAGTATCAAGGTAACAAGGGTTTCTCGGCTTTAGAAATGCAACAAGACCGTAGTCAAGTTCCCATTACTAATAATGCTGTCGTTTATGAAGATGACTTAGATATTACACCTGGTCCTAGATTTCGTTTGAATGGGCGTATTTTCACCAACAGTAATTTTTTGACTGGTAAAAGTAATCAAAATATTACGCTATTCCAGGTCAGCAGTAGATATTCTTGTTATTACGAGCGAGAAAATGGCAGAATAGTTGTTGGTGGTAATGTTGCAGGTAATGGGCCGATAAGTGCTTCAGATATTGGGGCAGTTCAAGTAGATTTATTTAGAGAAAATGATGTCCCTACACAAACATCACTTGCAAGCACAAATAAATCTACCTCGAATAACCCAAATCAAATTGCTTATAACAGTCAGGCTTATGCTCAACGGATCGACTTGTTAGTAAATGCACAATTCGCTCACGCTACAACTACTGACCCCCAAGAGGTCGAAGATAATAAAAGCAAGCGGATTGCAGCCGACCCAAGTTTAGATTCTAACAAGGTACGTCGAGAAGAACTGGAAATCTACTTCAAAAAACGTACCAGACGCGTACCATTTAATGAAGTACCTTATGGTAATGATGGCGTTGGTAGTTTTACTACAGCAAATGTTCTCGCAGGATATGACGATTCAGCAAGAAGTAATGCCCTACGTCCACCAGATAGCTGGATATATCCCACGAATACCAATACAACACTAACGCTAACTACATCAGAGTTACCTGCTACAGACCCAGCAACCTTAGAAACTTCTCCTGTCATAGAATCACGGTTAGGCGATCGCATTGTAGTAGGTAACAATTTACCTGAACTCAGATGGGACAGCACAAAAGGAATTTTTGTCGGAGAGGAAGAACCTGAAACCATTACTGGTGTGAAATGGACAGGTAGCACTACTAAAGATCGTACTCGTACTACTAGCGTCAAACAATTGGCAGATTTAGGGGTGACTGGACGTGACGGATTCTGGGAAATAGCAGCCGCTTCACCCCGCGCTGATGCTCTTGATGTAGTTGGTGGATTACGAGTAGTTACAGGTGCAGGAATATATAGAAGTACAGGTTCTGGACTACCTACTACTTCATCATTAGTAGTCTGGCCTGACACTATGCCCATGCTAGTGCCTGATCCTGCTAATCCTATCGACGGTACTCCAACACGTGGGCATTTGGTGATGCGTGCCACAGCAGTTTATCACTACAACCGTAATTCGTATGATCCTAATGCGACTACACCAGATCATTATCAAGAACCCATAGCCTGTGTCAGCAGTTATTACAATCCCACTAATCAAACAACAGCAACCACAAACACCTACGATCCTCTCGTTTCAACAACAGCAGCAGCTTCTAATAATGGGGTCGTTTACGAAATTTCCGATACTACATCTGATGAAATAACTAGAGGACAGACGTTAACCAGTGGGTTGTTTACAACTGCGGCGGATGCTGATGATGTAACGAACACTGCTGTAGCTTTGCTAGATCGCTTAAAGTATCAAGCCAACTTGACATTTCCCAACGGTCGTTTTGTAAATCCGCTACTGCGGCAAGCACTACTCAAAGCAACAGATAAAGACCTGACCTTATCTGAGCAATCAGCAATTGATTCCACAATTTGTGCAATAGAAATTGCCGATGGAACTCTCTCAACGAGTGAAACTTATGTTCCTAATGATGCAATTAAGGAAACTACATTTCTTGATGCCAGACAAATTAAAGCTATAGATAAAGGTGGCACGTTAACCGGAAACTACAATTTAGAAGTTGAACAGCGCCAACCTTTAGAAATTCGTGCCACTGTCATAGATTTAGATAAGCTTCGCAGAAAATCAATCGCTGGTACTTGGTCTAACGAATATCTGTTACCGAATAGTGGCATTATCTATGCATCTCGTGATGATGCTCAAAAAGATGCCAGTAACTCAAGTGAAAATGTCAGTGCTACTGACTACAGGCTTGATCCAGAGCGGCGACCCAACGCCATTATGTTGATTAATGGCAGTGACTTGAGCCGCGAAAACAATTACAGAGCAGAAGAAAAAGGCTTAGTTTTAGCAACCGACCTGCCAGCTTATGTTAAAGGCAATTTTAATCTGCATACCAAGCAAGAATTTAAAGATGCGGGTCTTTTACCTCCTCCCAGTGATGCTACTTACGATAGTAAATTTTACACTCGCGCTGCGGCAAATCGCGATCCTGACTTTGCTTGTCGGCCGGCAGACTCTAGACTTCCCAATTGCACAACTGGAGAAACCTGGCGATCAGCATCAGTGATTGCTGATGCTGTTACCTTGCTTTCTGGTAACTTCCGCGAAGGTTTTCGCAATGAGGGTGATTACGACTTGCGAAATAACCAAGGAAGTGACCCTAACATCGTACTCAGCCGCCTGAAGGTGGGTTTCTGGAATAACAACTTCGTCACTTCATCTAAATTCTTCACTGATTCTGGTGGTGATGCCTACTACAAGGGTACTCCCACTGGTACTGACAATAACAGTTCTTATTTGAACAACTTTGTCACACCCATTCAGCGCCGAGGAAATTTCCCAGAGTATGTAATGGAAATGTGCTTCAAGATACCAGTTTCACAATGTGAACCAGGTGACTGGCATGTGGGTTTAGATAATGATAATGATGAAACCAATGATCAAGATCCAACCAATGGTTTGGAGATAGCAGACATCTTCAAAAGGTCTAGTGAAGTAATAGATGCAGATCCTAACAACCTCTTAGCTGGTACAACTGCGCGATCGCCAAGGACTGGTTTTGAACGATTTGCTCGTAGGGTTGCGTTCAAACGTAAATACGATATACTCACAACCGATCCTAATTATGCTCTTAATTTTGCCAAGCTAGTTGATGCTTCTAATGTGGCTTTCACTACTTTTAATCAAGGTACTCCCATTCCGCTAGGTATTAAATCAAGTGTAGTAAAAGAACTTCCGCTAGTTATCACATCTGGTGTAGTAGACCCGGCTAGTATACCTGACATAGCGCCTAATGCGCTATGGTTTGCAACCACAACAAGTACTTCTACTACCGCACCAGGGTTCAACACTAGTGAGATAAAATACGATAACACTCATCGTATATTCTACAGGTATCCTCAGCTACCAGCTTCTGGTTCGCCTAGGGATTTCCCCGGAGCCACATCACCATTCACGACTACACCCATCAGAAATGCGTTGTACCAGCCGCTATTAGAACCTGTATTGCAATTACAGGTAACAACCACTACAGGGCCTCAAGATCAAGATTATGCCAGTTTAGCAGGAGGATTATCCACTGTCGTTAAAAATACTAGATGGTTGTCTAAGGCAAGTGAAACAACTTTTAATCTAGTAATTGCAGCTGGTGATACTCCGGCTCGTGTGGGTGCAACTAGCTACGAAATCAATGGGGGTTTGCATAACTTTGTACGCTTCTTAGAAAATTGGGATGGAGTTAATGCCAATATCAACGGTTCATTCATCCAATTTAAACGCAGTATCTATGCTACTGCACCATTCCAAGTTCTTGTCAGACCAGGACCAACAACTGCTCCTGCAACCTCTTCTAACCCTAATGATACTACCCTTGCTAACCTTGCAAAGAATAACAGTATCTTTATTAGAATTCTCAATTCTAATAGACCTGGTTACACATCAGATAGTACTTCTATAGGTAATAGTCCTGCTGGGGAAGCGCCTTATTATATGCCTCCTAACCGTAACTGGGGTTTTGATGTGGCGTTACTGGCGCAAAATCCCGACTTGTTTGCCCAGCGTTTTGTAATTCCAGCTATTGATCCTCCAAATGAATACTTCAGAGAAGTAGGTCGGGATGACCTTTGGGTGAAAACTCTGTTGTGTGCTGTCCAAACTCAGACAGCAGATGGGTTTGATATGCCTTCTGCGGACAGCACCTTCTTTGGCAGCGGTTTCAAATTTGCACTACCTGCAAGTGAACGTCCTAGTGACTGCAAACTCCAACCATCCTGAAGTGTTGAATGAAATTTTTTTACAGCACTTATTAATTGAATAAACCACGTTAAGAGACTTAATTTCTAGCCCTCTTTCCTAGTAGGCAAGGAGGAAATTCCAAGCCTCTCTTTTACAAAGGGGAGAGGTTTGGACAGAGCTTACGAGTGTATTACACTTAATCACCAATCGCTGTAAAACATAGCCCTATCGAAAGACTAACTATGAACATACACCAACTACAACAATCATCTTCCCAATCGAGCCAATCTGGTTTTACGATCATTGAGTCGCTGGTGGCAATCCTCGTGGTTAGCGTTTTGCTGGTAGCGATCGCACCTGTTCTAGTCATGTCAACAGCAACTCGTGTGCAAGCTAGACGCATAGAATTGGCAACAGGAGCGGCTAAAGCCTTCATTGATGCTATTAAGTCTAAAACAATCTCAGACCCGACAATCACCGTTACATTGACTGCTAGCACAACTAGAAATGTATCTAGTTCAAGTAGTGACTATTTACTGAATGGTACGTTAGTTCCTACTGCTAGCACTGGTTTATATTGCTTTAACAAAAATGGCAGCCTTGCTAGTCCAAGCTGTACTAGCGATCTATTTTACATTCAGGCTATTCGCGTTGCTGTCACAGATAGCGACGCTGATAAAGGTCAAGGCTATCGTTTGGGAGTTCGGGTATATCGTTCAGATGCTGAATTTGGTACTTTAACTGCGGGTAGCAGTGGACAAAAAGCAGCAACATTCACAGGAGGATTAGGCGATCGCAAAGCACCACTAGTAGAAATGACAACTGAAATTGTCAGGGGTCAAAGCTCTTATAGCGCTTTATGCGGAAGACTTGGTGGTTGTCAACCATAATTAACCCAGCAAAAATAAATGATTTGATGACTCAGTATTTGTCACCAAGGAGAAACTGTAGCAAAATGAATATATTGAGGTGGCTGTTAAGTACTCAGCTAAAACTCCCTTACAAGCAAAACAAAAATAGTGGCTTCACGCTCATTGAATTATTAGTGGCTATGATCATTGCATTCCTGGTAATTACGCCGTTGCTAGGCTTTATGATCAGTGTTTTAAACACTGACCGCCAGGAACAAGCTAAAGCCACCTCTGAGCAAGAAATTAAAGCAGCGCTTGACTATATTGCTCGTGATCTCCAACAAGCACTATATATATATGATGCTACTGGAATTGGTTGTCTAAGCGGTACTGTTGATACTAGTACTTGCCCAAATGCAGGTACAACTGGGAATCAACTGCCTAGTGCAACAGATAGAGTTCCTGTGCTCGTCTTTTGGAAACGAGAATTAGTTAATCAAGCAATTACAATTACAGGCACTGAAAAAGATGATACTTTTGTTTACTCATTAGTTGCCTACTATTTAATTAAAGACAATAATACTAACTGGTCTAAAGCTGCCCGCATCGCCAGATGGGAAATTAAGGATGGCGTTCCAAATGCTGCTGCTACAGAAGGTGCTTGCGATGGATTTACCACCGAAAAATATCTTCCATGTCCAGATAAAGGTTTTAAACCATTTGACGTGTCACAAAAAGGCATAACATTACAAGCAAAAATGAATAGTTGGACAAATAGTTTAGGAGCAGGAGGGACTTACAATCAAGTTCCTGTGGTTTTGGTTGATTTTATAGATCAAACAACAATAGCACAGGAAACCCCAACAATGACAGCAGCAGCAGTAACTTGCCCTACCCCTACTAGCTTTGTCTTTAGAAGAGTTCCAGCAACTATTGAGAGAAGAGGCTTTTATGCTTGTGTAGCTTCAGTTGACGCAAATAATAGAAGTACTGTTGAAGTTTATTTAAGAGGTAACGCACAAGCTCGCTTATTAGAAGATGAAACTAAAGTACGTTACGCCGAAAGTAAATCTAGTTATTTTCCGAGTGCAAACATTAAGGTTCAAGGAAGCAGCTTTATATTTAGCAAATAGCTTCTATCTTTGACAAAGATTACTAAAAGCAGGATAGTATGCTGAATATTCCTAGTTTAAAATTATTCGATTATTTCCAGTTACACAGCCAAAAAACAAAACAAAAGCAGCAATATTTAGTAAATAGACACTATAGCTGCAATCGACATGATGCTGGTTTTAGCCTGATAGAATTAACAGTAGTACTGCTGATGGTAGCAATTCTAGCAGCGATCGCAGCTCCTGGTTGGCTTGCATTTGTGAATCGACAGCAGCTAAATAAGGCTAATGACGCTGTTTTCGCGGCACTGCAAGAAGCACAGCGCGAAGCTAAAAACAAAAAACTTAGTTACAGCGTCAGTTTTCAAAAAAATACCACAACCCAAAATGTAGAGGTTGCTATTTATCGTACCGATGTTGGAATCAGCATATGGAAACCTTTAGGAGCGGATGTCGGAGTTAATGCTGATAAATTACTGCTGGGCGGGAATCTTAGTAGTAGTATTGGCAATACTACTACTAATTCTCCTGTATCCTACCCTTTAAATGCATCAGCCAAAATTACTTTTGACTATATGGGGACTTTACCAAATGCAAACTTTGGAACAGTTATAGCTCCATCGACAGAGCCACCTGGCTTAAAAATAGTGGTAGCTGTACCAATATCTGCAAACTCTACATTGGCGAGTAGCGTAAAGCGATGCGTCATTGTGAAAACTCTTTTAGGCTCAACTATCATAGCGAAAGACTCCCAGTGTGATTAAGCAATTTTAATAGCGTAAATTTATAGAAATACGAAATAATACTGAACATAAAACTGCAAATTGATAGCAAAATTGAAGCATCAGGCACAGTTTTATGGTTTTGATAGATTTCTTTAATGCCAGTAAAAATTAGCCATTGGCTTAATATATAAAAAGCATCCTAATCAAAATATACCTTTTGACAAATGACTGAAAACCTTGACTTTACTGTAGCTATCCCAACTTACAACGGTGAAAGTCGTTTGCCTGAACTACTAGAGCGACTACAAAACCAACTTCACACCGAAAACTTATCTTGGGAAATTATAGTTGTAGACAATAACAGCACTGACAACACAGCTAAAGTTATTCAAACCTATCAGAAAAATTGGCAATATCCTTACCCTTTAAAATATTGCTTTGAACCAAAACAAGGTGCAGCTTATGCTCGAAAAAGGGCAGTTGCAGAAGCTAAAGGTAGATTCATAGGTTTTCTAGATGATGACAACTACCCATTATCAAATTGGGTATCCGCAGCTTATGCTTTTGGTGAAAAATATCCTCAAGCGGGAGCTTATGGCAGCCAAATTCACCCTGATTGGGAAGTAGAACCACCAGAAAGCTTTCAGCGAATTGCTCCATTTTTAGCCATTACAGAACGGGGTAATTTACCGCTGTTATATGAAGCAGCTAAAAAAATACTGCCACCTTCTGCTGGACTTGTTATCCGTAGACAAGCTTGGTTAGAAAGTGTACCAGAACAGTGTATTTTAACTGGTAGAGTTAAAGGTAATATGCTCACCAGTGAAGACTTAGAAATGTTGTCTTATATCCAAAAGGCAGGATGGAAAATTTGGTATAACCCAGAAATGGAAATTTATCACAAAATACCCAGTTCCCGCTTACAAAAAGACTATTTAATTCCATTTTTTAGAGGTATTGGACTTAGCCGTTATGTAACTAGAATGGTAAATGTCAAACATGTATATAGACCAGTTGCTCTTTTAGCTTATATGATAAATGACTTGCGTAAAATTGCTTTACATTTGCTCAAATATCGGACTATGTTGAAAACGGATTTAGTCGCTGCTTGTGAGATGCAACTGTTTGTAAGTAGCCTGATTAGTCCTTTTTATCTGTGGAAAAATGGCTATTTAACTAAAAAATATAATTAAAAAATCAATATATGAATGAACTATTTAAAAATATAGATTTTACTGTAGCTATTCCTACATATAATGGTGCAAAACGGCTGCCTAAAGTTTTAGATTTACTCTTTAATCAAACGGGGCTAAAAAATATAAATTGGGAAATAGTTATTATTGATAATAATAGTAACGATAATACATATGAGGTAATCCAGGCTTATCAAAAAATAGGTAATAGAAATTTCTTGTTAAAATATTTTCTGGAAAAGCAACAGGGAATTGCCTTTGCAAGAATGCGGGCAGTAAATGAAGCTAGAGGCGAATTTATTGCATTTGTAGATGATGATAACCTACCAGCAAATGACTGGGTTTTACAGTCTTATACTTTCGGCAAAGAGCATCCTCAAGCTGGTGCTTGGAGTGGTCAAATTCACGGTAATTTTGAAGTAAGTCCCCCAAAGGATTTTACAAGAATTCAAGCATTTCTAGCTATTAGAGAACACGGAATAGAACCATATTTATTTGATGCAGATAATTTAAGACTTCCTCCGGGTGCTGCGTTAGTAGTCCGTAAGCAAGCTTGGTGTGAAAGTGTTCCAGAAGAATTGGTTTTTAAGGGGAGACTTAGTAAATTGATGGTTAGCGGAGATGATACAGAAGCTCTCTTATACTTACACAAAGCAGGTTGGGAAATTTGGTACAATCCTGCAATGCATATCGATCATCAAATTCCACATTGGCGGCTAGAAAAAGACTACTTACTAGTACTAGCACGTGGTTGTGGTCTATGTATTTTTCAGCTACGCTTGATCAATGCTAAAAATTGGCAAAAACCAATAGTTTTGGTTAAGACTATCTTGGGTAATTTACATCGCGTATTACAACATATTATTAAGTATCGAGGGCAATTAAAAAGTAATTTAATTGCACTTTTTGAAATTAATTTTTATTGGGCTAGTATGATGAGTCCTTTTTATTCTTTAAAATGGAAGCTAGACAAAATTTTAGAAAATACAACTATGCAAAATGATTAATTCAAATTTCAATACAGTAATGATTTCTGTAATCATCCCAGCTTATAATAGCGAAAAAACCATTAAAGAAACAATTCAATCTGTTTTAAACCAAACTTTTACTAATTTGGAGTTAATTATAATAAATGATGGTTCACAAGATTCCACTTTAGATGTTATTGCAGAAATTCAAGACTCACGAATAAAAGTATTTTCTTACCCTAATGCTGGCGGAAATATTAGTCGTAACCGAGGGCTAAACCTTGCTGTTGGAGAATTTGTTAGTTTTTTAGATGCGGATGATCTTTGGACACCTGATAAGCTTCAGTCTCAGTTAAAGGCTCTGGAAGAAAACGTTACTGCAAAAGTTGCTTATAGTTGGACTAATTATATTGATGAAAACAGTGAATTTGTCCTTTCTGGTACACACTTTACCGCCAATGGAGACGTTTATGAAAAGTTATTGGTAACAAACTTTTTAGAGAATGGCTCCAATCCGTTGATTCGTAGAGAGTCTTTAATCGAATTAAGCGGATTTGATGAATGTCTAAGTGCTGCTCAAGATTGGGATATGTGGCTACGATTAGCCTGTAAATTTGATTTTATATGTGTACCATCTGCACAAATCTTATACCGTATAAGTGCTAATTCAGTTTCTTCCAATCTTGTCAGACAAGAAAAAGCTTGCTTGCAGGTACTTGAGAGAGCATATAAAGAAAGACCTTTAGCAAAGCATACTTGGAATTTAAGTCTAACAAATTTATATAAATACCTGACTTGTAAATCCCTACAAAAGCCATTTAACAGACAAAAGGGTTTAGCTGCGGCTAAATTTTTGTGGAATTATATCCTTAATGACTCTTTAAGATTGAAGCGTATAACTTTCACTTTCAAACTATTATTGAAAATTATCATAATTCTGCTAATGCCTGCGTTGCTTGATAGCATTACTAACGAGCGCAAAGTCAGAAGTCAAGAAACTGAAACATTGCTCACCAGCTAGATAGCTGAAAAATCACCAGAAGACAAAAATGAATATCCGGGTGCATTTACAGTCTCTAGTTAATGCAAAAAATCTTTTGAATAAGCCCTCTAGCAGTGGTTTTTCTCTACCAGAGTTGTTAATAGTTGTTCTATTAATTGGTATATTAGCCAGTTGGGAATACCCAACTGGCTCACTTTTGTGGAGACTCGCCGCCTCAACACTGCACAAAACGAGGTTTACTATGCAATGCGCCAAGCCCAAAGGCAAGCCACCAAGGAAAAATTGACTTGGCAAACTAGTTTTCGTGAGCAAAATGGCATCCTTCAATGGGCAGTTCATCCTGCTACAGTAAACCCCTCTAACGCTAACTGGAATAACTTAGATAACAATGTGCGTTTAGATGCGGAAACTACCTTACAAATTTCAAATGGCGTTAGGCAAATTAAATTTGATTACAGAGGTAATATTGTTTCGCTACCGCGAAGTATAACTATCTCCAGTCAGTATGGTGGTAAAGTTAAGCGTTGCGTCTATGTCTCTACGATTTTAGGAGCAATGCGAATGGCAAAAGAGCACTCTACAGCAAACAATGAGGGTGATTATTGCTATTAAGATATTTGTAGTTTAATTAAACAAGGTATTGCGTGCTGAACTTACCAGCAAACCCAAAACAGCACTTGATTATTTTCACCCGCTATCCAGAACCAGGTAAGACAAAAACCCGATTGATACCTGTTTTGGGAACTGTTGGTGCTGCCAATCTTCAACGCCAGATGACTGAATATACAATATTTCAGGTTCAAGAATTGCAAAAAGCCATTGCCATATCTGTGGAAGTGCGGTTTGCAGGTGGCGATTTGCAACTTATGCAAGACTGGCTGGGGTTGGATTTAGTTTACCAGTCTCAAGGTGAAGGGGATCTAGGTTCGCGGATGGCGCGATCGCTTTTCGATGCTTTTGAATCTGGAGCAGAAAAAGTAATTATCATCGGTACAGATTGTCCTGGAGTGAATGCCCAGATTCTAGCGACAGCGTTTGAGAGGTTACACGCCTTTGACCTCATACTTGGCCCTGCGATCGATGGTGGATATTACTTAATTGGTTTGCGTCAACTCATCCCGGAGTTATTCGTTAACATCGAGTGGGGAACTGCTCAAGTATTCCAAAAAACCGTGGACATTTCCCAGAAACTAAATTTATCACATGTGAACTTGTCGCCTCTAGCTGATGTTGACCGACCGGAGGATCTGCCGATTTGGGAACAAGCCTTTGCAGGGGAGATGGAATAATCAGCGAGATGTAGTCTAAACTCCAGTAGAACGCTTGCTAAACCTAACGTCTAGGTTAATTTGACACGAATGGCAAGATGCCCACCGCACAAGAAGTAGTTGAGTATTTTTATTTGGAGATACTTAATAAGCCTTTTTCTACAGCCCCGCACTAGGTCAGTATTTTAAAACACTAGGAATTTCCTGAAGACACTGTACATAACAAATGCTACTGTGGCCTAGTTGAAAACCTAGAGGCAGATAGCCTTTACCAATATTGAATCTGCTTTATATTTGTACACAACAGTTACGGTCATGGGCACAATATTTAAGTAGCTTGAAATATGAAAATCACTCGTATTCACCGCCAGTTTGAAAAACTATGGTCAACCGTTTTGCTTCCGTAAGTACTGCCCTCACACTTAAGGTAGTTGGAATAATCTGCATTTTGTCGTTTCTTGTTGACTTTTTGATTCTATTGTTACCCTTTCAACCGACTGATCGGGTATGGCAAATCAACTTGGCAACAGCGCTAGTTGATCGAGGAATCGTTCCTTTAGTTGGTTTGGGGCTGCTGTTTGCTGCCTATTGGATTGATAGTGCTGATGCAGGAAGCGATCGCCCCCAAGGTATCGATTTAAGATTTCCCGCCGTGATCCTCTCAAGTATTTTAGGGTTGATGTTCTTGCTGATTTTTCCCCTGCACCTCAATAACGTCAATCAAGCTAAGACTCAAACACTCAACCGAATTACCCAAGAAGCAGATCAGGCAGAAACTCAACTGAATACTCGGTTATCGCAATTGCAAGCACAACTAAATACTGAGCAAGGAAAAGCTCAATTAGAGCAACTGCGAAACCAAACCAAAGCTCAGTTTAGTGAAATACTCAAAGATGATCAGAGATATAAGCAAGCACTTGAAAGCTCTCAAATTCCAGCAAATATAAAAGAGTTACTGAAGAAGGCTAAAACAGATCCTCAAGTACTTGACAAAGCTATCCAACAACAAACAGATATTCAAACGCTGCGAACTCAACAACTGAGCCAAGTTCGCCAGCGCAGAGACGAAGCAGAGAAACAAGCTAAAGATACTGCTTGGAAATCTGGACTGCGGATTGGGATTAGCAGTTTGCTGTTGTCTATTGGTTACATTATCATCGGCTGGACAGGCTTAAAAGGTAGGGGTGCTATACAAGGTGGTAAACCTAGAGCTACCGCACGTTAATGCACTATCGGTATGGCAGTAGGACGTATCCAATAATTATTGACGGCTTATACTGCCATACGCCTAATAGCTAATAACAATAAAAAGGCAATTATCACTGACTAAAATCGCTATAAAACTTGGGTAATGTTCTCAATTTACATACTGACATATAACGAAGAGTTAGATATTGCTGCTTGTATCGAATCGGCGATGCTATCGGATGACATCATTGTTGTGGATTCATGCAGTAGCGATCGCACTGTGGAAATCGCCAGTCGCTATCCCATTCGCGTCGTCCAACACGCTTTTGAAAGCCACGGACGCCAACGCACCTGGATGTTAGAGTCTATTCCCCGGAAGCATGAATGGGTTTACATTCTCGAAGCTGACGAGCGCATGACACCAGAACTGTTCGCGGAATGCGAAAAGGCCAGTCAGAATCCAGACTACATCGGTTACTATGTGGCTGAACGTGTCATGTTTATGAATCGCTGGATTCGTTACAGCACACAGTATCCCCGTTACCAAATGCGCCTCTTCCGCCACGGTAAAGTCTGGTTTACAGACTACGGTCATACTGAACGGGAAGTTTGTGAGGGTGCAACTAGCTTTATAAAAGAAACATACCCACACTACACTTGTAGCAAAGGCTTGAGCCGCTGGATTGACAAGCATAACCGTTATTCTACAGATGAAGCTCAAGAAACGCTGTATCAACTAGAACAGGGGAACGTAAACTGGCGAGATTTATTTTTTGGCAAATCGGAAGTCGAAAAACGCCGCGCCCTAAAAGATTTGTCGTTGCGTTTACCCGCCAGACCGTTGCTACGGTTTGTATATATGTATTTTATCTTAGGCGGCTGTTTAGATGGACACGCTGGACTTGCTTGGTGTACATTGCAGGCATTCTACGAATATCTGATTTTGCTCAAAGTTTGGGAAATGAAGTATCTACCAAAACCCAATTTAGACGCAACAGCAATTCTGGCGCAAGAGAGTACACAACAGTTGCAGTGTGCGGATTCTGAAACTACACAGGTTGATATCGCGTAAAGGCGACTGGAGATTAGAAGCAGCGATTGGTTACTGCTGACTGGTACGCGATCGCAAAATCAGAATTCAGAGGGACGCACAGCTACCTATGCGTCCTTATCGCGTTTTCCACCTAAACGAGAACCAGCATAATAAATTAATATTTTTAACAGAACATTTTCATAAAAGCCGCTCTTGCTCAAATGTGTGTGACTGACAGATAAAATAATTCCTTAGTTTACCTGCTGGTACTTTCACAATCATGAGCAGCTTTTGATTGAGCGCGGTAGATTAGTAATACCTAAGGGCTTGCAACAATCATTTACAAGTCTTACAAAGAAAAGTAACATCTTCTGGAAATAACCAGCCGCTATCGGATTGGTTGATGTCTATGTGTATGCTTGTAGGAAAATAGCTGATTTCCAGCAACAAGTACGTGTTTTTGCGGCAGCAGCCAAGCTGCTAGCTTCTTGGACAGTTAAGTTACTTGCGGTAGAAGCTGCTTCAAGTAAAGCCTTTGCTATTTGATGAATTTGCTGGTATGGATACCAATAACAAAAGTTCCTCTAGCTTAAAACAGGAGAATCGGGGCTTGGTAATCGATCGCCTAAAACAGGACTTAAAAAACGACCTGATTGCTGGTTTGTTGGTAGTAATTCCTCTAGCAACCACTATCTGGCTGACAATTACCATTGCTAATTGGGTAATCAACTTCCTCACCCAAATACCCAAACAACTGAATCCCTTTGATGGCTTAAACCCAATTCTAGTAAATTTGCTGAATTTATTAGTAGGATTGGCTGTGCCGCTACTAAGTATCTTGTTAATGGGCTTGATGGCTCGCAATATTGCTGGGCGGTGGTTGTTAGATTTTGGTGAGCGGTTATTACAGGCAATTCCTTTAGCAGGACAGGTATACAAAACTCTCAAACAGCTTTTAGAAACCATACTAAAGGATTCTAATGGCAAGTTTCGCCGGGTAATTTTGGTAGAGTATCCCCGTCGAGGAATTTGGGCGATCGCCTTTGTCACTGGTGCAATCAGCAGTGATATCCAAGCCCAGATGTCTCGCCCCGTGCTAAGTGTTTTTATCCCTACCACCCCGAATCCGACTACCGGATGGTACGCAATAGTTCCTGAAGACGAGGTGGTGAACCTCTCCATATCGATTGAAGACGCCTTTAAAATAGTTGTATCAGGTGGCATTGTCGCCCCCAATACGCCCTTGCTTTTCCCCGAATCCACACTAGAAGTAAAACACGACAAAATTAAGCAGCAGATTATTCCTGTTGAAGAAACGTGAATTATCCAAGTATGGTGTAAGCTCTCGCAATTCATCGGGAATAGGCAATAAAACTCCGTAGTTTTATTGGTCTTATATTCCCTCCTTTTACCAGAAGTAGTGGTTCCCAAGACCCAAATCTTTCTCTTGCGACCTGTACCTATTAGCTTGGTTTTCGCTTACGGCATTGAAGATCAAGATATATAATCCTACCAGAAAAAGAGTTCGTTTCTTCCATATCCTCTTGTAGAAGCAAAGAAAGTCAGAGGATAGTTTTTAGTTAAAATCAATCTGGCAAAGTCACAAGCAAATGCGTAATGTTGTTGTTTGACTGTGCCAAAATTGATATAGTTATAAGTTTGTCCCGCCTAGTTAATCAGTTCTCGCACAAGCACCCCTCAGTTTTATGCAACCTCGTAAACCCCAGCAAATTGCTCGTGAATTGGCGCTTTTAAGCCTTAGCCAATTGCCAGTCAACCCAAAAAAATTAGATAAATTGGAAGACGATCAACTAGTATCCAAGTTGGTGCTAGGAGCAGTACGCACTCTGACGTCAGAAGTGCAAGATACCCTTGATAATGCCGCAGGTGAACTGCAACGCAGCAATGATCGCCTCTTAAGTAGCCAAACTCGGGCCTCCGATCTCAATACTGCCAGAACAATGCTTCAAGAAGCGATCGCCTGCACCCAGACAGCAATTAATCAGTTGGGTACCGCAGTTGATTTCCCAGTATTGATTCAGTTAGCTAATCAGGACAAGGGAGTTCGGAATTACGCTAAAGAGCTTGTGATTACCGTTAACGAAAATCGACACATTATAGATGAACTCATTTCTACTGCCTTAGTAGATTGGCAAGTAACTCGCCTAGCCCAAATTGACCGCGATATTTTGCAAATCGCTGTGGCAGAAATGAAGTTTTTAGGAGTTCCAGACAGTATCGCCATCAACGAAGCTGTGGAGCTAGCCAAACGCTACAGTGGAGACGACGGTCATCGGTTTATTAACGGTGTTTTGCGCCGAGTCACTGAGCAGAAAAAAACAGCATAATTAAGTCGACGTAAATAATTGTCCTTGGGATAAGGCAAAAGGCAAGAGGCAATAGTTATAAGGGTTAAAACCCTTGTTCATTTTTCTTTCTTCACATAGTTTGATTTTATTGTGCCAACTTACTTAGTACCACTTCGTAATTCCTATACTGCCGTAGAGAAAAGTCTGTAGCCGCTTCTGCGGCTTTCTCCGAGCGGAATTTCTCCCTTGGTGCTAGCCTCTCTTTTTGGGAGAAGGGGAGACGCTGCGCGAACGGAGGGAAGCTTCTGTTGTACCGATTCTTTTCAAACTGGTGTTGAAAAGGTGAAGATAACCCGGAAGTTTTCACTCCAGGAAAAAGTGCAAAGTTAAATTAAACTCATAACTTATAACTCATAACTCATATAACAACTAAAACTGCTGCAATGGTTTTTAATTGGTTCCGTCGTCAATATAACGATTCCTCTGACACTCCCTCTGATAAGAAACAGGAAGAAACTCCTCCTACACAAGAACCCCAAGCAGAGCCAGCCGAAACGCCAACATCAATAGATGAAACTGCACCAGACACAACGGCAGACTTGTTAGCGTTTGCTAAAGCTGCTTACAAAAATATTCAGCAAAAACAACAAGCCGAGGTAGTAGAAACCCCACCTGATGTAGCTGATACCTCAGCACTATCAGCACAACCTGAAACCGCAGAAACAACAATTGCGGAAATCACCGAACCAGAAACAACTGAGGAACCTGCTAGTACGACCGTAGAAACATCACAGCAAGAAGTTATTCAAGCAGCTACTGAGGAAGAAAGTATGGAAGATTCCTCAGTGGCAGCAATTGCTGAAGAGCCAGATGTAAAAAGCCCAGAACTAACGGGAATTGAAGTTGAACCAACACCCACCGAACCAATAGCTACGCCAGAGGCAACACAGCCAACAGCACCAGCCACCTTATCCTTCTTAGAACGGGCGGCGGCAGAACGGCAAGCCAAGCTAGAACAACTAATAGCCACTGCTATTGATGTCCCAGAACCGGAGGTAGTAAAGCCAGTAGCTACAACCTTAGAGGCAGGAGAGGAAATTCCCGGACTGGTATTTGATGATGGGTTTGTCTGGTCAGCGAAAGTTTTAGCAGCCCAAGGTAGAAATCCAGAAGACGTTTCTATTGAGGAGATTACTTGGCTGAAAAAGCTCCGGCAAGGGTTAGACAAAACTCGCCGTAGTATTCTCAACCAACTAAAGGCGATCGTTGGTCAAGGACCGCTTAACCAAGCTGCTGTAACGGAAATTGAGGCATTGCTCCTGCAAGCTGATGTGGGTGTAGAGGCGACAGACTTTATTATCAATGCCTTACAGACAAAACTTCGAGAAGAAGTCACCGCACCAGAAGAAGCGATCGCTTACCTGAAAAAAATCCTTCGGGATATGCTGGATGCACCGAGCAAAACATCCCACAAAATGAGCTTTACCCCAGAAAAAGAAACCTTGAATATTTGGTTAATCACTGGGGTAAATGGTGCCGGGAAAACTACCACTATCGGCAAAATTGCCCACTTGGGACAAAAATCTGGTTATAAATGCTTGATTGGGGCAGCAGACACCTTCCGCGCTGCCGCCGTGGAACAGGTGAAGGTTTGGGGTAGTAGAAGTGGTGTAGAAGTAATTGCCAATCCTGGAAAAAATACAGATCCGGCAGCAGTTGTGTTTGATGCGATCGCAGCCGCCCAAGCACGGCAAACAGAATTACTTCTGGTAGATACAGCTGGACGACTGCAAAACAAGAAAAATTTAATGGATGAACTCAGCAAAATCCGGCGAATTATCGACAAAAAAGCCCCAAATGCTAAAGTAGAATCTCTTTTGGTTCTAGATGCCACTTTAGGACAAAATGGACTGCGGCAAGCCGAAGTTTTTTCCCAAGCTGCCCAACTGAGTGGCGTTGTCTTAACCAAGCTAGATGGCACAGCCAAAGGCGGTGTTGCCCTTGCCGTTGTGCAACAGCTAGGTTTACCTATTCGCTTTATTGGTGCTGGCGAAGGAATTGAAGACCTGCGCCCCTTTTCTAGCTATGAATTTGTCGAAGCTCTCTTGAGTAGCTAATGAAAAAATTTGGGGTTATAAATTTTTCTTGACTACTGATAAGTTTAGGGATGACTGGTCTGCTATTATCACTTGAACTAATTAGAAACAAAATACTAGAAACAGATCAAGTCCTAAAATCATGAGTTTGTCACAACAGATAAGTGACTTTTGCTAAAATTTCAAGCTAATGCCCTTTTTTTACTCTCTAAATGGCATTTAGTTGCGACACACAAGAGCCAGGAAGCTTGCATCTTGCAGTAATGTAAAGGGCAAGCGAGACACCTACCCCCACAAAAATAACTATAGCTGTAGGATGGATAGCAGTCTGAGCGGTGAATAGTGCGTTGGGGAGCCAGCGCGGGTGAGTCCAGCACTAGGGGAGGAGTTTCCCTCCACAGTTTCTTAGTGTTGACTATGGCGATTTGTACCCAGTTGGGAGATATGTACGTAATTTTACTTAATAGTAGGAGGATGAGCGTCAGCTATTTTACCAGCAGCGACATCAGGAAAAGGACAGCTTCCGATCATCATAACTTCGGAAAATCGTCCACTGTGGACTCAAAAAATGAATTGGTGTAAGTAAGCTGGTTCAACACTCCCAGGCATTTTCTCATATCATAGTTGCTGAAGTAGCTACAATATTTTCTGTAGTAAATTGAGAGGTTTTAAGTCTGATATTTAAACAACAACACTTTTTCTAGCTTTTGACTTAAAGTTATTGGAGGATATTTTTTTAGATTTAATGTCATCTCTTCCATTCATAGTCTTACACTTACCAAATGAATCCCCCCTAAAATCCAATACAGTTCAGTTAAGCATTTCTTCGTTATTTTTCTTTGCGTCCCGTAGAAAAAAGGCTATAGCCTGTGGAAAGCCTCTTTGTGTCTATGTTATAAAAAATTGACTTTGATAAAGAGTTAAGTCCTAACCCAAGCTTATTGCCCTAAAATCAATGACGGGCTAATGGTTTAAATCTCTTGACACGGACTCTAAAGATTAGGTTGTCTTACTTTTATCCCGTTTCAAGGGGTTTAAATTTTGCATATTCAGTAACTTAAAAATTCGCAAAACGATAAATTAAAAATGGAAAACCTCAATCTTGGTGATTATCCCGGTAATTATGGTATATAAATTAAGTATTTGAAGACTTATTTATATATTCTTAGGTTGGGTAATGGGTATAAGTCTGCTTTTTACCAAACTAAGCTACGATGTGAGCGTCTACAAAATTTTTCACTTAAAAGACTTCTAGTCTCCTAGTTGCCTCTGCCAAAAAAGTTATTCTGAAAGCGTTATGAATTATTCTTTTCATAAAGTATTTTTATTACTTTAGAGATATGCTTTGGTAATTAGGTTATGAAAAAATGAAAACCTTTCTGAACTATCACCGAAGCTAGTAATTTTTACGGGTTGTGTTTTGAATAAAAATACATGAATTTAAATTTTTAAGATTCAATCAAAAAGACAAAAAACAAATAAAATACTTATAAAACTTGCCTGTTACGTCTTTATACTCTTGCTAAAGTGACAAGTCTTGTCTAAATATGGTTTAGCAATGCCAAAGCCAAAAGATTTATAAGTAATCTGAAATTTACCAATATAAAGTGCAATAGTACCTGTGCCTGTGTCTCAACTGCCCTCTCAACCCACTGACAACAATACTAGTGCCGCGACAGATGTCACACCAGTCGTGGCACTCAAAGAACTCGTGGCAAGGTTGCACCGGGAACAGAACAAAATTCAAGATTTGCTAAGTTCTTTAGGCTTTGCCCTGAGAAGTTTCAATAATTTGAATCAGTTTTTGGAACTGATACCGCTGATGGCAACAAGAGTGACAGATGCAGACGGCAGCGCTCTGTTTCTCTACAAACCTAATGGTCAAGTCAGGTTAGAGCAGTTACATTGGCAAGATAGTGGTCAGCGAAAGAATATCCGTAAAGCGCTAGAAATAGCTAGTAGTCAAATCACGCTTCTACCCAATAATGCCCCTCTAGCGAATGCCACGGGGATTTTGGATGACCAGATGCATCGCTATCTGGGGCCTGATGTGCAAATCTTTGGTACGGCAATTCTAGTGAAGCATACAGAACGAGGATGGCTCTATGTCTTGAGCCGTGATCCAGAATATAGTTGGACAGAAACTAGGCAAAAGTTAGTTAGGTTAGTAGCAGACCAAACAGCGGTAGCAATCGAAAACGATGAACTAGCCGTAGAACTAAGAAAAAAAGAACGCCTAGACCAAGAACTAGAAATTGGCGCAGAAATTCAACGGCGACTTCTACCACGTCAATGCCCCACAATCCCTGGTGCAGTCCTTGCGGCACGCTGTAAACCTGCCAATCGCGTCGGCGGAGACTACTACGACTTTATTGCTACCAATCACAATAAAATTCAGTCCAAATCTAAAGGCAGCACAGAAACTGGTCGCTGGGGCTTGGTTATTGGAGATGTCATGGGCAAGGGTGTTCCCGCAGGGCTGATTATGACGATGATGCGAGGAATGCTAAGAGGAGAAGTGCTACATGGCAATTCCCCAGCCGGAATTCTGCAAAACTTAAATAGAGTTATGTATGCGGATTTGGAAAATTCCCACCGCTTTGTAACGCTATTTTACTCAGAATATAATCCCCATAATCGAATTTTGTCTTATAGCAATGCGGCACACAATCCTCCCTTGTGGTGGCACGCAGCCACGAAAACTGTCAGCCGTTTAGATACTCTAGGAATGTTAATCGGTTTGGATGCCAACAGCCAATATGAAGATGCACAGGCACAGTTAGAGCCTGGGGATACAATTATTTACTATACAGATGGCTTGACCGATGCCGCTGCTGCTGGTGGCGATCGCTTCGATGAAGATAACTTTGTCGCTGGCTTCAATACGGCTTGCAAGTACTGCAATGGGCCAGAGGAGATTGTGGATTACCTATTTGACCAAGTTGAGCAATTCATTGGTGCTGATAAGCAAAACACTGATGATATGACACTAGTTGTTCTGCAAATTTTATAGTCATTAACCATTTTTTCTTGGTCAAGTCATGATTAACCCGATGGTGACTGGGGATTCACCATAGTGATTATACTAAATTTAATTTTTTATTTATTTTTTCCTTGGCTTGCCGTAGCGATCGCTCAAATGTTCGCACATCAACCTTTTTTCAGATTCATTTTTATTCAGCCTTAGGGAGGATACATAAAAAATGATCGTTAGAATACTTTTCTGTTAAAGTAAAAACTATATATTTTGCACATCTAGCACAGTAGGAAACGCCAAGGGGGAGACTAGGTAAAAGGTAAAAGTACAAGGTAAAAAGTAAAAGGTAAATTTACTTCTTCATTTTTGCTTTCTTTCTATCCTTGTGATGCAAGCATTTAGCCTGCTCCCTCTTGTCGTTTTAATTTTTTCTTTCTCCGCCGTAGTAAGTTCACAACAGCTACGACGGAGTTTTGCTTTCTTTATTTCTTACGCCTAGACTTGGTTTTTTAAATCTCCTCAGTATTTAAGTAGATAACCTTCATTTAATGATTTGTCAACATATTTCTGAAAATATTTTAAGAATTCAGATAGCTATTCTTGCGCCCCAGCTTTTTGCAGACTCCGCACCACATTCTTATAACCATTAAATTCTGCAATCATCAAAGCAGTATAACCACCCCGGTTTTTCAAATTCATATCTGCCCCAGCTTGCAGTAACAACTGCACAATTTCGCCGTAACCTGCTGAGGCAGCCCACATCAATGCTGTTGCCCTCGCCGAGTCTTGAAAATTCACATTTGCTCCCTTTGCTAGCAGCAAATGTATTATCTCTATGTACTTGCGTTCGGTTGCCTTGATCAAAGCAGTTTTGCCATCATCGCCCGGAGTATTGGCATCAGCACCGTACTCTAGCAGCACTTTCACTGTTTGGGTGTGTCCTTGTGATACAGCCAGCGTCAAAGGTGCTTCACCAAGATTTTTCCCAGTAATATCTGCCCCAGAACGTAGTAGTGTCTCGACAATTTGGTTATGTCCCTGCAATGCAGCTACAAGCAGTGGCGTATCACCCAGATGGTTCCTAATTTGGACATCTGCACCCCTGTTAAGTAACAGTTGTACGACATCAATGTAGCCTTCCACAACGGCAAGGTGTAAAGCAGTTTCACCATCTTGGTCTTGGAGATTAATTTCAGCTCCTCGATCCAGTAAAACTGCTGCGATCGCACTGTGTCCAGCCGCCGCTGCTGCCGATAGCGCAGTTCCACCATCAGCGTTTTTCACATTCACATCAGCTCCTGCCGCTAGCAGTGCTTCCACAACACCCAGATGTCCCAAATCTGCCGCTAATGTTAAGAGTGTCTCACCCTCCTCATCTCGGATATTGATATCGACACCATTTTGGAGAAGTGCTTGTAAAACTTCTATTTTTCCCTGCTTAACTGCTAGTTTCAACGCAGTATCATCATCTTTATCTGCGATATTCACCTTCGCACCAGCAGCCAATAAAACTCGCACTACATCGATATGACCTTTGAGTACAGCTGCCATTAAAGCTGTGCTGCCATCTTCATTAGTGGCATTTACATCAGCACCTTTGGATAGTAAAAGCTGCACAATGTCAAGCTGTTTGGCACTAGCTGCCAACATTAAAGCCGTCAAACCATAGAGTTTTCTGGGCAAGTTAATATTTGCCCCAGCATCCAACAGCGATCGCACAATTTCGGTATAGCCTAGATTGGCAGCAAACATTAACGCCGTCGTGCCTTGGCGATCGCACGCGTCCACCCTCGCACCAGCAGCCAGTAGCGCACACAGATGCTTAATATCGCCACTTTTAGCAGCTTTTAGCAGCAAAGTATCGTTGTTTTCAATCATGGATGAGATCCCACACAGGGGGTTTTGTTCGTCTACCCTCAAAATTTAGTCTGAGATTGTTTATCCACTTTGGCAAGAGGGTTATGCAATTCAAAATTCAAAATTAAATATTAAAATTTCATCAAAGCAGTCTTGGCAAACATTCTGGCTATTGGCTTGATGAAAAGTAAAGCGAGGGAGGCTTCACTCTTCTCTTTCTTAGCCTCTTTTAGTTTGTGCAACTTGCAGCACAGGAAATAGAGTTATGCTAATTTTTATGAAGATTTAATAATTGGGCGAGAACACCATGAGTCTGGAACTTTCTGCGTCGGTGAAATATTGGCTGAACTTCTTTCATCCGGTGATCATGTGGGCGCTATTAGTACTTTCAATTTATGCTGCCTACTTGGGGCTGCAACTACAGCGTACCAGAAATGCTCAGGGGGAAGAAAAGAAAGAACTGATTAAAGGTAGATATAACGTCAGACACTACCAAATCGGGTCTATACTCCTAGCTTTGATGGTGGTAGGTGCAATTGGAGGGATGGGTGTCACTTACATCAATAATGGCAAGTTATTTGTCGGGCCTCACCTGCTGGCAGGACTCGGTATGACGGGTCTGATTGCATTTTCTGCTGCTTTGTCTCCTTATATGCAGAAAGGAGCAAATTGGGCGCGTGCAACTCACATTCTGTTGAATTTTACCCTTTTGGGACTTTTTGCTTGGCAGGCTGTCACCGGCGTGCAAATTGTCCAAAGAATTCTCACTAAAGCATAGTAAGGGGTACTTTGTCATTTGTCATGAAATTTTGACAAATGACAAATGACTGTTGAATCACTGCTTTTGCTTGGAATTCCCTGGAAAGGGTATTTCTAAAGATTTATGAAAATCTTCTTGAACTTTGCGAGTTAAGCGGCGGGAGACTTGGCGGACAATTTGGTTAAGTAAGCGATCGCCTGTAGATTGAATTATAGACTTGGGTAATCGCTGAATAAACCGGGGAAAGTGCAAATAAACCATTAAATCCAATTCCCATTCAACCCTGGTAACCTCACCAACGCTAGTGCAAGCATCGTTTTCTATTAACTGTAGCGATGCCCGATAGTCTACGTCATAACCAGGCGGTTGGTAATCAGGAATGGGGATTGTACGGATGCGGTAAATACTCTCCTCTGGAGGCAACAATTCCAAACCAATTTTTGGTTCTACATCATAACCAAAAGCACCAAAACGGCCAATTACTAAAGCGTAGCCATTTTCCCCCAATGGTTGCACCTTCATAGGTTCAGCGCAACGCGAAAACCATGAGGCGTGAGCATTAAGATACTCAGCAACCTTTTCTACTGGGGCAGGCATTTCCATAAAATCTTGATAACGACCGGAAAACTTTGTGAGCGTCGCTACATTTGCTTCTATTAATGTGTCCTCAGCTTCTTCTTGGCTGGAGGCTACAGGTAAAACTGCTTCTGTTATTTCCCAGGATTTATATTCGCCGTTTGTTGAAAGCATAAATGCATTAATGTATACTTTGGCGTTCGTCTATATTAATGATTCCCCATATGCCTGGGTCATTTCGCACTAAGATCCTATTTTGACTGAAACCTCATTAATCTGCCATCAGCTCCATAGAATTACTAAAATAAAGAACTGAACAAGCACACAATAGTTTCCCAGGATAGCATTTCTCATGAAAGCATTTGTAGCAGGGGCAACGGGTGAAACAGGTCGCCGGATTGTGCAAGAGTTGATAGCGCGGAATATTCCCGTCCGAGCCTTGGTGCGGAATATAGAGAAAGCTAGGGGTATTCTGTCTCCTGAAGCCGAATTGGTAGTAGGCGACGTGTTACAACCAGAAAGTTTAAATGCTGCGTTGGGAGATAGCACAGTTTTGTTAGTTGCTACTGGGGCAAAACCTAGCTTTGACCCTACTGGCCCCTATAAAGTGGATTTTGAAGGGACTAAAAATTTAGTAGATGCTGCCAAGGCAAAGGGAATTGAGCATTTTGTCTTAGTGTCTTCTTTGTGTACTTCGCAGTTATTCCATCCACTGAACTTGTTTTGGCTGATTTTAGTGTGGAAAAAGCAAGCTGAAGAGTACATCCAGAAAAGTGGTCTTACCTATACCATTGTGCGCCCTGGTGGGTTGAAGAATGAAGATAATTCCGACGCGATCGTGATGCAAAGTGCTGATACACTTTTCGACGGTAGCATACCCAGGCAAAAAGTCGCCCAAGTTGCTGTTGAGGCACTGTTTGAAGTAGATGCACGCAATAAAATTGTCGAGATTGTTGCCAAACCTGAAGCTACCTCCAAAACTTTTGGTGAATTATTTGCTAACGTCGCTTAATCAACCAGTGACGAGTTAGGGGTTAAAACTCTTATAGCGTGTCTTACTTGGATACACATGCGCTTTGGGCATAGCATTGCTGTGTCCCTACGAATAGACTGTATTGGATGGAAGTGAACTTTGCCAGAATGAGTTCGTCAATCATTGTTGTTAGCAAAGAGAGCAAATTTGAAGGAGTCGGACTCTGAAAGGCTTTGAATTCAAAGGTGTCGAAAAACTTATTGGTCCAATAGCCGCGCTTCTCGGCTTTGTGTATTTGTTGCAATGGTATATTGGAGACTTGCGATCGCCTTCTGATCCCATCTTTGCAGTTAAACAGCCGCCTTTGGTCATGAAACAGGGCGACCCCTATATCCGCGCTTTAATGCGAACTATCTCGGCGAGTGAGGCTAGTGGGAACCGTCCTTATTCACTGTTGTATGGTGGACAGCAAGTCAACGACCTCAGCCGACATCCTGAGATATGCGTCACAATTGTCACAGGTCCCAACACAGGTAATTGTTCTACCGCTGCTGGCAGATATCAAATTATCAACATTACTTGGTATCGTTTAGCCCCTCGTTATCATCCAAATCCAATGCAGATGATGTTTTGGACTGGTTATAGTTTTGAAGCAGAATATCAAGATGTAGTAGTTTACCGATGGTTAAATGATCCTAAAGTTTGGGGAGTTGATATTTCTCAACTGTTGCGTCAGGGAAAGTTAAATGATGTTTTGCGGCGACTTTCTCCCACCTGGACAAGTCTAGGATATGGTATAGAAACTAATTCTGTTAGTAGCTCTTTACCTAAAATTTATCAGAAAATGTTGCAAGAGGAATTAACCCCAGCTAATCAACCAACAGCCCCGAATTTGTCACTATCACCAACTCCTTCTAGCAATGCAGTAAAGAAGTTGCTAAAGAAGCAGTAATGTTATCCTAATTTTTAACTTGCTGCGGATAAAAAATCTTTGATATTCTCCACAAATATCAAGGAATTTTCAAAATGAATATTATGTCCAGCGTTCTTAATTATTTTTAGCTGGGCAAATTCACATAGTTTAGCCATTTCTGTATTAATAGATATAAATTTTTCATCATATTCACCAACTAGTAAGAGCACAGGAATTTTATTCTCTTTTAGTTTTTCCCACAAAGAAGGTTGACATCCAGTACCCATGAAGCGTAACGATTTATCTAATTCATGTGGATTATTCTGCAAGCGATTTTCTATCATGCGATCGTATTCTGGCTGATTTTTTATATAACCAAAAATTGCTTGATTATACCAATTTGATAAAAAAGTTGCCAAATCGCTTTTTTCAACACTTCTTGTTAACTTTCTGCCTATTTGTGTATCAAGTTTAATGCGTTCTAATCGTTCTACTTCTGTTGACAAACCAGGAGAAACTGACTCTAGCACCACTTTATGAAAACGTTCTGGAAAATGAAGGGTGAGGTATAAAGCCAATCTCCCACCCATTGAATAACCAACTAAAAAACATTTGGAAATTTTTAACTCATCTAAGAAACTGATTAAAGCATGAGCAATGTTTGCCATTGTGTAGTACTCATCTCCACCCAAAACTTGAGTTTTGCCATGTCCAGGAAGATCAAGTGTTAAATAAGAAAATTCGTCAAATAACAATTTTATGGCTTCATCAAATTCATTGATATTACCCATAAAACCGTGCAGAAAAAGAATCAGTGGTTTATTGAATCTGTCAATAAAAGAATAGTGAAAATGATATTTTTCTAGTAGAAGCATAGTCTAGCTAATCACTATCACGGCTGCATATTATATTAAAGTCTGGTTGGTTACAAGATTGATCATCCAGGGTTTTAACGATAATGGATAGCTTACCGCCATAGGCATCACATTTTCGATCCTTGGCAAGATAGGTAAGAAAAAATATCCCCGGTTTAATATAGTTTAGATGGTATATTTACCACCATGCAATTGCTTTAAAACTGCCTAAACCATCAGTTATGACTGTGAGATACTTGTGTTAAGTTTGGCATAAAAAAATTTATGCCTGAGCCAATACATCAAATCTAAATCTCGTATCTCTACAAAATGTCTTGTCGTACTAGTTAATTTTTTATTTTTCTAATTCTTAAGGTAAAAACCGATCTAAAGCAGCTTTTAACTGTTTAATTTCAACGTCAATATTACCCTCTTGTGCAGCTCTACCAATACACTCAGTTAAATGTTCATCCAAAACAATTCGCGCTACCCTATCTAATGCGCCTCGCACTGCGGCAATTTGCAGTAGAACATCAGGACAAGGGCTATTTTGCTGCACCATTGTTTTAATACCCCGAACATGTCCTTCTATCCGCGATAATCTATTGGCAATTCGCCGTAACGACTCTTCGCTATGGACGTGAGGATGAGCCGGCTCTCCAGTCCCATGAGTATGATCTATATGCTCGTGGTCTGTATCGTGATAATGTTCTGCTTGCTGGGATGTTAGCAAGGATTCCTTGCCTAATCGGTTTGATCCATTCATGGGCTATCAAAAGACTTGTATTAGTAAGATCCTAGCCTAGTACTTGACCAACCCAAAATTTTTGGGTGAAGGTGGGACCCATTCACCCTAACTTGACTACTGACGATTGGCTCTTTCTTGGGGAATAATTTCTGTTACTACCCTACCGCTAGAACTACCGCCTTTGACAACAATATTTTCTGTTTGCAGATTACCAACGGCTGTTTCACCCGTAAAATTTAACTGTGGATCAACTTGTCGATAAACGACATTTCCCTGAGCTTCAACTAACTTATTGTCTAAATACCAAGTTAATGTATTAGATTTCAAAGACTGGCGACGCTGACCAATGGCGTTAACATTACCTGTTAAATAAACCGTTTTTTGCGGTATTTTCATTTCACCTTGATTGGCGGTGACGGTAAGATTTTCGGCACGCTGGAACATCCGCACAGGGGAATTTGTAGTAACAGTTTCTGCCTTCATGTTCCAGGTCATAGAGTTGCTAGCTATTTGCACTGGTGGGTCTATTAACTCTAATTGAGCATTTTGTTTAATAGTGGCAATTTTCGTTTTTAAGTTGACTTCGGCAGATTTTCCCTTGCCGCGATCGCTAATTTTATTATCTTTGTAGCGATCAATTTCTATGGGGCGATCGCCAATCAGTTTTTCTTCTTTAATATTCCAAATCAAATGCTCGGTTCTTACTTGCATCTGGGGATCAGCGGAATTTGCTACTACCCCTCCAGAAAATTCCATGCGCTGTTCGCGGGTTTTGACTCGCGCTTCCTGCGCCACTGCTTGTAGTTGTTTATGACTACCGTTAATCTGGTTGCGAACAATCAACAAATCTTCTTTGGGACGCCATTCTAATTCATTTCCCTGCAACACAATTCCATTGCTAGGGTCTGTGGCAAATATCTTACCTTTAAGAAACAACTGTTTCCCATCTTGTTCAATGTCTGCAACATCTGCCTTGATTTGGTAGACTACTTTGCCATCTTGGTATAGTTCACCATAAGGGCTTTCAGCTTGGCCAATTTGTTTTTCTTTGGTATATTTTGCGGTTTTAGCTCGGACTTTCCAAATCGGTCTTCCGACTTCATCAGCTTGTTCTAGGGTGACATCAAAGAAAGTTAAATTACTATCTTGACCAGATGAATCCACAGTATTTTGTTGAGAAGCTGGCGGGGATTTACCTCCGCAGCTCAGTAAACCAAATACCAAGAACAAGGTCAAAGGTAAAATAAGAAAAGAGGGAGTGGAGGAGAAATTTTGAATTTTTCTCTTTCCTAGTCTCCCCTTTTGATCAAATTGATACGGCATTATTCTTGGATTTCTAGGTGTCCATCACTAGTTCTGGGGTCTTCCAAAAAACCGATACCAGATAAAGGTCGGTATGGATAGCTTTGGCGAGGGGTTTTTTGAATATCCTCTTTGATGGCTTCTAAATCAATGTAGCGATCGCTTACATTAATTAAGCTGTCGCTGGTCATTGATCGCAAGCTTACTACTTCTACCCGCACGCCACGATAGCTGACTGAATTTACCGCATATGCCAAATCTCCATCACCGCTGACTAAAACTGCGGTATCATAAGAATCGACTAGCGCCATCATGTCTACTGCTATTTCTACATCCAGGTTAGCTTTTTTAGAGCCATCTGGTAGCTGGACTAAATCCTTAGCAATGACCCGATAGCCATTGCGACGCATCCACAGCAAAAACCCCTGTTGCTTCTCGTTTGTCCGATCTACCCCAGTGTAGAAAAAAGACCGCAGTAATCTAGAACCTCCAGTTAATCGACACAGTAGCTTCGTGTAATCGATTTCAATCCCTAGTTGTAGTGCAGCGTAAAATAGATTTGAGCCATCAATAAATATGGCGACCCGACCCCGATTCTCCAAAACTTGTTCTGGCGTAAATATTGAATCGGTTTCAAAATTATTCAACATCATTGTGATACCTCAATTTTTATCCCTGTTATTTTTGATACAAATTACCAACTTTTAGATGCTAGTCACAGCGGCTTATGATAATGTTCCGGGGCTAATTTAAGATCAGCCCCGATAAATTTTTTGAGAAAATAAGAAATTGAACAAAATCAGACTTTGATAAGGACTAATCGTTTTTTGGGAGTTCTATTCGCTTAAAAATTGGTTGGGGTGTACCCAACTGTTGTTTACTGGATAGTATCCCCCATGTAGCATGGATAGCAAAAGGAGCGGTAATTGAACTTTGTATTTGATCGTTAAAGTTTATTCCGAAGCCTAGCTGCTGATAAATATCGCTACTGATGTTCGGAATAATTGGGGATAGCAGATAAGCTGCTAGTCTAACTGATTCTAGAACTGCGTAGAGAACTTTTTCCACCGACTCCTGCTGTCCCTGTTTATATAATGACCAAGGAGCTTGTTCATCAATAAACTTATTACTGGCTTGTACCAGTGAAAGGATAGCCCCGCAGGCTTGATTGAAAGCTAGCTCCTCATAGGCTTTTTCCACCTGTTCTCCTAGACGTAAACCAATTGTTTTTAAAGGATTTTCGTCAGGAATCCCTTCATTGCCGATTGATGGGACATGATTCTCTGCGCAGTATTTCTTCACCATGTTCAAAGTGCGATTGAGCAAATTACCTAAGTCATTTGCCAAATCTGCATTCAAAACATTAATGAACCTAACTTCATTAAAATCTCCATCCTTGCCAAATTCGATTTCCTTAAGGAAGTAATAACGAACGGCATCACTACCATAGCGCTGAACTAGGGCTATAGGATCAAGGGTATTACCCAGACTTTTGCCCATCTTCTGCCCATCTTTGGTCAAAAAGCCATGCCCAAATACTCGCTCTGGCAAGGGTAAGCTAGCCGACAACAGCATTGCTGGCCAGTAAACTGCATGGAAGCGCAGAATATCTTTACCAATTAGGTGCAAGTTAATCGGCCACCATGTTTCTAAAGCATTTGCTAAAGTCGGTTCTGCATCTGGTTCTAGTAATGCCGTTACATAACCCAGCAGCGCATCAAACCAGACATAAAGGGTGTGCTTGGGATCAACTGGTACGGGAAAACCCCAATCTAGATTCACCCGTGAAATGGAAAAGTCTTGCAGCCCTTGATTGACAAAGTTGAGGACTTCATTACGCCGACTTTCTGGTTGAATAAAATCCGGTCTAGATTGATAGAATTCTGTCAGCTGATTTTGATATTTGGATAAGCGGAAAAAATAGTTTTGTTCGTCTCGCCACTCAACTTCTTTGTTAGTATGAATCGGGCAACGATGTCCTTCTAGCAGATCCCGTTCTTCTTTGAATTCTTCGCAGGATACGCAGTACCAGCCTTTTTGTTGTCCCTGGTAGATATCACCAGATTTCCAGACTCGCTCAAAGAATTCTTTGACGATCGCTTCATGACGAGGTGCGGTAGTTCGACTAAAGCGATCATATTGAATGTCTAGTAACTGCCATAAATTCACGAAACTAGGGACAATTTCATCGCAAAACTCTTGTGGTGCTTTGCCTAAACTTTCTGCCGATCGCTGAATTTTTTGCCCATGTTCATCTGTACCTGTAATTAGTAATACCTGATGCCCCAGCAATCTCTGAAATCGCGCTACTACATCTGCTGCGATCGTCGTATAAGCACTGCCTATATGGGGGACATCGTTTACATAATATAGAGGTGTCGTTAGTGCAAATGTCTTTTCTGTTTTATTCACTAGATTCATACAAAATAAAAATTAACTTATTAAAACGTTTTACACTTACTTTGATTGGCAAAACCACGCAATTATACAATAATATTCCTATTTTTTCCAATAATACCTTAATATTAGCAAACTTCTCAGACCAAGAATTGTTTTGTAATATGCATCAATTCAACTCATTTTTGCTTAAAAGATGAAAATCAACTAATCATAATTTTTTTGAATACTTTCTATTAGATATTATTGTGATCAAAAATACAAAACCGAGAAAGCAGAAAATCTAGCTACTTTTGTAGATTTAGACATTTCTATCTTAAGACGGTCATGGCAGTAGTAAAGAAATGTAAAAATTAAATTAAGATAAACCGTCATATTTACCGGAAAAATATATTGATTAGGTATGAGTCGAAATAGCCCCCTGGAGATTTCTCGCGCTTTCCTGGCGGCGCTTTCAACCCAAATGTTTCGTTATTATGAGGATCGCATTCCCCAGGATGCCAGCGTGTTGGTAGTCAGCAATCACCGCAGCTTTATGGATGCATTTATTTTAATGGCGGCGTTATCGAATCCGATTCGCTTTGCTTGCCATCACTATATGGGACAAGTGCCAGTAATGCGGGAGATTGTCACCGATCAATTGGGGTGTTTTCCTTTGGAAGAAACTCAAAACCGCCAGCAAAGCTTTTTTTCGCAGTCACAGTTGCTATTGCAGTCCAAGCAGATGGTGGGAGTATTTCCAGAAGGGACTGAACCAATGGTGAAATTTACTCAGCCAAACCAAGTAGGTGAGTTTCAGCGAGGATTTGCCCATTTGGCATTGCGAGCGAATGTGCAGGATTTAGCTATTTTGCCGATCGCGATCGCCTCCTTAGACGAGGTAAACACTTCTGGTTTCCCCTTAAGGTTTTTGAGTTTATTTGACCCTTCAGAACCTTTATTTAAGCAAGCTGGCTGGCATCCTCTGGTAATTTATCGTCGGGTTGCGGTGTTAATCGGTTGCCCTTATTGGATTACGCCCCAACATCAGCAAAAATATCACGGCAAGCAAGCCAGAACTGTTGTGGCTGAACTGACAGAACACTGTCATGGTGAAATTAGCACCTTACTGCGTCAAGGTTGCTATTAAAGCCATTCGATTTGAAATTTTGGATTGTCTCCAAAGCTTTCAGTAGCTTGCTCTGAGACCTTTTTTGTTTTTGCTCAAAAGTACCGAAGCTCGTAAAAGCAACAATCAGCAGTCCAAAAGTTTTATACCATTGACTAATGACTAATGACTAATGACCAATGACTATCTCAGAAGTTGAGCTAAACCCTTGTTTCCTGACTCCTAAACGAGTACAGCCAGAGTATCCGCTGTTGGTATATTTGCCAGGAATGGATGGAACTGGTCAACTATTGCGATCGCAAACCGCTGGATTAGAAACTGGCTTTGATGTCCGTTGTTTGGCGATCCCACGCCAAGACCTTAATACTTGGGATGTGCTAGCTAAGAGTGTATTGGACTTAATCCACGCCGAATTAGAAAAAAGTTCTCAGAGGGCAGTTTACCTGTGTGGTGAGTCGTTTGGTGGTTGCTTGGCAATGAAAGTAGCAATCCAAGCACCGCATTTATTCAAGCGAATTATTTTAATTAACCCAGCTTCTGCCTTTCGTCTTCGCCCTTGGTTGAATTGGGCATCCCAACTAACTTACTTGGTGCCATCCGAGTTGTATGATGTTGGCGCACTGGGGTTGTTGCCGTTTCTAGCATCTTTGCCACGAATTTCTCGGAGCGATCGCCATGAACTGCTGAAAACTATGCGTTCTGTCCCGTCAGAAACCGTTCTTTGGCGGTTGTCTTTACTACGAGAATTTGATGTAGATGACGAGAAATTAGGTCGCTTAACTCAACCAGCTTTGTTGATTGCCGGTGGTAGCGATCGCCTTTTGCCTTCTGTAACTGAAGTGAAGCGGATAGCTAATATCTTACCAAATACCAAAATTGTGGTGTTGCCGAATTGCGGACATGCTTGTTTGCTAGAGGAAGACATTAATCTCTATGAAATTCTTAAAGATAATGACTTTTTAGAAAGTAATGCTGATATGAGTACGGGGCTAGAGGTGAGAGGATAGCCTACTAGTATTCCTAGAGGACAGAACAGCAAGGAACTCGACGTGCTGTAGTGGTCGGTATACCTTGGGGAAAAGTACCCAACGCTAATAATTGCACCTTTAACTACCAAAATGGTTCTTGGGTGTCCAATAATCTCAGTTTATAACAGCGTTTTTCAGCCGATGCTGGTGCTTTGTCTCTGTCTTTCATTGTCTTGCTAGATCAAGCGCGGGAATTAGATATAAATCGAGTTTTGGCGTATTTGGGAACACTCACCCTTGAGCAATATGTTCCTATTCTGACCGATTAAGATAGTAGTTTGGATAATAAAATAGTTAATCTTAAACTGATATTTACGTTTATAGAGGGATGTAGAGCCGCTAATATTTCGCTACAAGTTTAAATAGAGAGGCTTTACAAGATGGTGTCAAGCAATGGCAGACAAACCCCAAAAAATAGAGGTGAATAAATCTGTTAATTCACCTAGAGAAACTTCAGAAGTAAATATCCAAGCTCAATCATCAGTAGAAAATGAACCGTCTATATTAGAGTCTTTTCTTACAAATGTTGCTCAGACTGGCAAAGCAGTTTTAGACACAGCAGTAGGGGTGGGAGAAGCGACAGCGAAACAAACACATAAGTTAATTGAGCAAACAACTCAAACCAGCGGTCAGGTTGTGAATCGCCTCAGCGAAAATTGGTTGATTAGAAAACTATCTGGAGTATTAAATCTAAATTGGCTGATTGGTAATACTGACGCTGTTGATTTGGAAAAAGCAGAAGCTGCGGTAAACAAGCTCAAGCAACAGTATCCAAATGAATCACCCAGCCAGATTGCTCACCGAATCATGTTGGAAAAAGCGACTCAAGCAGGCACAGTTGGACTAGCTACTAGTATTTTGCCAGGAGTAGCAGTGGCGTTGTTGGCAATTGATTTAACAGCGACAACAAAATTGCAGTCAGAAATGCTTTATCAAATTGCATTTGACTATGGGCTAGATTTAAAAGATCCTGCCCGGAAAGGTGAAATTTTGGCAATTTTTGGTCTGGCCTTGGGTGGAGGGCGTCTTTTGAAAGCTGCGGGATTAGGCTTGCTGAGAAATGTGCCCTTTGCAGGTGCAGCGATCGCAGCTAGTTCAAATGCGACGATGATTTATTCATTGGGGTATGCTGCTTGTCGATTTTATGAAGCCAAGCTGGATGAATCAACTTCGCTTACATCGCCACAGACAATAGCAACATTGAAAGCTGAAAGTGAAAAGTATCTAGAAACTGCGATCGCTCAAGAAGCAGTCATGGATCAAATTTTAGTTCACATGATCCTCGCTAGTCATCCAGAGAAGACTTTGCAAGAAATTTTGCCAGAATTACAAGCTGTAAATCTTAGTAATAACTCATTGGATGCCATTGCCCAAAATATCAAATCACTTAAGTCTTTAGATATATTACTCAATCAGCTGAATCGTGATTTTGCCATACCCTTGCTGGCTCAGTGTTACAAAATTGCCCAGCTTGACGATAAGACTACACCAGTTGAGCAACATATAATGAGAGCGATCGCCAGCAAATTTGACATTGATACAAATGCAATTGAGTCATTAGTCATTGGTCATTAGTCATGGGGTAGGAAGCAGTAGTTGAAACTCCCACGGCTTTTAGCCAATGGCTTTCTGCTTTAATTTCTGTAAAAGAGTGGAGTTATAAGCCTCGTTAACGATGCTCAAAGACTCATTAATGAAGTTCTGAGGTGGATTAATGAGGATCAAAGACTCATTAATGGAGTTCCATTTATACCAATTCGCTAAATTATAGCTACTGGCCCCTGCTCCCTTATCTCCTCTATCTTCCTCACCCCCCACTCCCCTCAGCCTGAAACAAGAATTTTGAGCAATACTGGTACAAGAAGGAATATTTACACAAAATCCCAACATGACAATTCAACCTAGTGATAAGCCTTTGCTAGAGTGGGCAGGCGATAGTTTGGCAATTGGATTATTTGAAGATGCAGTAGAGTTAACTGGAGAATTGGCAACTTTAGATCAAAAGTTTTCCGGGGTCTTAAAAGAACTAATTGCTGAAGAAGAATTTAAAGGTAAAGCCAACAGCACCATCTTCACTCGTGTAAATCCTGGTAGTCCAGTGCGTAAATTGATTCTGGTAGGTTTAGGCAAGCCAGATGCACTAAAACTCGATACTTTGCGACGCGCTGCTGCTGCTGTAGCCAGAGTGGCAAAAAAGCAAAAAAGCAAAATTCTGGGATTTAGTTTCCCATTGTGGAATAACGATCCAGCCGCAAGTGCCCAAGCGATCGCAGAAGGCGTAGAATTGGCACTTTACCAAGATACTCGCTTTAAATCAGAACCCGAAGAGAAAGGGTCACAAATAGAAACCGTAGATTTACTAGGATTCGGTGGACAAGAAGCAGCCATCACCCGCGCCAATCAAATCGTTTCCGGGGTAAATTTGGCACGGCAGTTAGTGGCAGCGCCAGCCAACGCAGTAACACCAATTACTTTGGCCGAAACTGCTCAAGCGATCGCTAAAGACTACGGTTTACAAGTAGAAATTCTGGAAAAAGAAGACTGTGAAAAGTTGGGTATGGGTGCATTTTTGGGAGTAGCGCAAGCTTCCGAGTTGCCACCTAAATTCATTCACCTAACTTACAAGCCAGAAGGTACACCCAAAAAGAAACTAGCAATTATTGGCAAAGGTGTAACCTTCGATTCCGGTGGACTCAACATTAAAGGTGCTGGTAGCGGCATCGAAACCATGAAAATTGATATGGGCGGTGCAGCTGCTACCTTGGGCGCGGCAAAAGCAATTGCTCAAATTAAGCCAGATGTTGAGGTTCACTTCATCTCGGCGGTGGCTGAAAACATGATTAGCGGCCGTGCTATGCACCCTGGAGACATACTTACAGCATCAAACGGCAAAACAATCGAAGTGAACAACACCGACGCTGAAGGACGTTTGACCCTAGCAGATGCCTTGGTGTATGCCGACAAATTAGGATTAGATGCGATCGTGGATTTAGCCACCCTAACCGGTGCTAACGTGATTGCCTTAGGTGAAGATATAGCTGGTTTGTACACTCCCGACGATGCTGTAGCTTCCCAGTTAGAGAAAGCCGCCCAAATCTCAGGAGAAAAGATTTGGCGGATGCCAATGGAAGAAAAATATTTTGAAGGGCTAAAGTCTGGCATTGCCGACATGAAAAATACTGGTCCGCGCCCAGGTGGTTCCATTACCGCGGCCCTTTTCCTTAAGCAATTCGTCAAAGAAACACCTTGGGCGCACTTAGATATTGCTGGCCCAGTGTGGACAGATAAAGAAAATGGCTACAACGGCTCTGGGGCAACTGGCTACGGCGTTCGGACGCTAGTTAGCTGGGTACTGGGCATTGCGGAGTAGGGAGAAGAGGCAGGGAGCAGGGGGCAGGGAGCAGGGGGCAGGGAGCAGGGGGCAGGGGGAAAGAGGTAATGTTATTCTCCCCAATTCCCAATTCCCCATTCCCCATTCCCCATTCCCCATTCCCCATTCCCAATTCATGCTATCTTGAGCTTGCCAGCAAAAATTGTTGCAATAGTAACAGAAGTAATTTGGCAGTCAGAAAGTTAAGCTTTTTCGGCAAAGCCATCTGGTAAAATTTATAAGGTTTCTAAAAGCTCTGAGCAATGGGATCGACTCGCGTACGGATCGCAATTGACGCAATGGGAGGGGATCATGCACCCGGTGAAATCGTTGCTGGCGCATTGCGAGCAAGGGAAGAATTGGGTGTAGATGTATTACTGGTTGGTGATCCCCAACAAATAGAAGCTGCCTTGCCGCCAAAAAAGAATTTAGGGCAGATGGAGATCGTTCCTGCGGAGGAAGCGATCGCTATGGATGAGGAGCCTTTAAATGCAGTTAGACGCAAACGCAAGGCTTCTATCAATGTGGCGATGGATTTAGTCAAGCAGCAAAAGGCAGATGCCGTATTTTCTGCTGGCCACTCCGGGGCAGCTATGGCATCAGCTTTGCTCCGCTTAGGACGATTGCCGGGAATTGACCGCCCAGCCATTGGGACTGTTTTTCCGACAATTATTGCTGGTAAGCCAGTGTTGGTACTTGATGTCGGCGCGAATGTAGATTGCCGTCCGAAGTTTTTAGAGCAGTTTGCCGTCATGGGATCGGCTTACAGTCAATATGTCTTGGGTACAACCGAACCTAAAGTGGGTTTGTTGAATATTGGTGAAGAAGACTCTAAGGGCAATGATGCAGCCGTCCGCGCCCACCAATTGCTCCGCGAAAATTCCCAAATTAATTTTATTGGCAATGCCGAAGGGCGTGATGTGCTTTCCGGTCGCTTTGATGTGATTGTCTGTGACGGCTTTGTAGGAAATGTCTTATTAAAATTTGCCGAAGCAGTCGGAGAAGTGATTCTGCAAATTCTGCGGGAAGAATTACCCCAAGGATTGCATGGTCAAATCGGTTCAGCACTCTTAAAACCAAACCTGAAGCGGATTAAGCAGCGGATGGATCACGCAGAACATGGCGGCGCTTTGCTATTAGGCGTGGCAGGAGTCTGTTTTATCGGTCACGGTAGCTCACAAGCTCCTTCAATTTTTAATGCAATTCGTATGGCCAAAGAAGCCGTTGACAACCAGGTGCTACAACGAATTCAGTCCCAATATATCCTAGAGCGCGAAAGCGGTTAGCGATTCAGTCATAAGTCATGAGTCATTTGTCATTTGTCATTTGCAAGGACGAAAGACAAAAGACAAGGGCAAGGGACAAAAGACAAAAAGCTGATAGCTAGGGAGATTAGGAGTGGAAAACTTAGGCATAGCAATTACCGGAAGTGGCTCGGCAGTACCAGCAACTTCCTTACACAATCAGACATTAACTGAACTAGTTGAAACATCAGACGAGTGGATAACTACAAGAACTGGAATTCGTCAACGGCGATTAGCATTGCCATCTGAGTCCTTGAGTGTACTCGCTACTGCCGCCAGCAGTCAGGCGATCGCAGCTTCGGGAATTAAACCAGAAGACCTAGACCTGATTCTGCTAGCGACTTCCACCCCTGATGATTTGTTTGGTAGTGCTTGTCAAGTACAGGCTCAATTGGGAGCCACCAACGCAGTAGCTTTTGACTTGACAGCAGCCTGTTCTGGCTTCGTATTTGGTCTAGTTACGGCAGCCCAATACATTAGAACAGGTGTCTATAAAAATGTACTGTTGATAGGGGCAGATATCCTCTCCCGTTGGGTAGATTGGCAAGATAGGCGCACTTGTGTATTGTTCGGTGATGGTGCAGGGGCAGTAGTATTGCAGGCTTCTAAAAGCGATCGCTTATTAGGATTTGCACTGAAAAGTGATGGCACTCAAAACCATCACCTCAACCTTGCCTATGCAGGCGCTTCTCAAGAACTACTCACTGGTGTAAATATCACCAAAGGCACTTACCAACCTATTACTATGAACGGCAAAGAAGTCTACCGCTTTGCTGTCCAGAAAGTGCCAGAAATCATTGATAAAGCCTTGTTTCAAGCCAACCTTAGTGTTGACAAAATAGATTGGCTGCTGTTGCATCAAGCCAATCAGCGGATTATCGATGCCGTCGCCCAACGCTTGAATGTCCCAGAACATAAGGTTATAAGTAATCTCGCTCAGTACGGCAATACCTCTGCTGCTTCCATTCCCTTAGCTTTGGATGAAGCAGTGCGGCAAGGTAAAATTAAACCTAATGATATTGTTGCTGCATCCGGCTTTGGTGCCGGTCTGACCTGGGGTGCGGCAATTTTTCAATGGGGAAGGTGAATATTTTGTCCTACCCTGCGGGAAGCCGCTGGCGCGTCTATGTCATTAGTCATTTGTCCTTTGTTAATGACCAATAACTAATGACCAATGATCAATGTCCAATGACCAATGACTAATGACTAATGACTAAAACTGCATGGGTGTTTCCCGGACAAGGTTCTCAAGCACTGGGAATGGGAATTGATTTATTAGATATAGCCTCCGCTAAAAACAAATTTGCCCAAGCTGAGGAAATTTTGGGCTGGTCTGTAACAGAAATCTGTCAAAACGAAGAAGAAAAGTTATCACAGACGCTATACACTCAGCCAATTCTTTATGTGGTAGAAAGCATTCTTGCTGACCTTCTCCGAGAACGTGGACACCAGCCAGATTTAGTTGCTGGCCACAGTTTGGGAGAATATTCTGCCCTTTATGTAGCGGGTGTCTTTGAGTGGTCGGCTGGTTTATATCTAGTAAAGCGTCGTGCAGAACTCATGGATAGTGCCGTTGGTGGGATGATGGCAGCTTTGATGAACTTTGACCGCGAACAGTTGGAAAAAGTCATTGCCCAAACGCCTGATGTGGTGCTAGCAAATGACAATAGTTCGAGTCAGGTGGTAATTTCAGGCACGACTGAGGCTGTACAAGCAGTGATGACTCAAGTTAAAGCAAAGCGTGCTATTCCACTAAAAGTTTCTGGAGCATTTCACTCACATTTAATAGCACCCGCGGCTACGGAATTCCAAGACATTTTAGAATCTGTGGAATTTCAGCCAGCTACTGTGCCGATCTTGTCTAATGTAGAACCAATTCCATCTATTGATGCCGAGATTTTAAAGCAGCGCCTAAATAAACAAATGACTGGTTCTGTAAGATGGCGAGAAATCTCTCTGCAATTACCAGCTAACGGTATCCAACAAGTAATGGAAATTGGGCCTGGTAAAGTCCTAACTGGCTTGATTAAACGCAGTAGCCCTGACTTAATTTTAAAAAACATCCAGAGTGCTGCTGATTTACCTGTTTAGTTTTTTTATAACTTCATTTCAATGAAAATTCTGTACCCTCGCGCAGAGCAGAGTTAAAACTCAATTTGCCATTGTGGGTTTCTTCAACAATTTGACGTGCGATGTCTGACGAAAAGCCGCTTTGCGTCTACGCTAATCCTAATTCCGTCCTTTTTTTTGATAGATTCTGTTGTCACCCCTCTACCGTTAAGTAACTAGGCGCAATTTTTACAGTTTTATCTTTGATTGATGTTGCAATTATAATATCGAAGCCATCTTTGAGGAATGGGAAAAATAAATTCTCATCAAGCTATGAAGTTAGCTTCTATCGGTAGGGTTACGACAAATTCAGTACCTTCGCCTGGTGTAGAATTTACCTCAATCACTCCTCCATGTTTTTCCGTAACAATTTGACGAGCGATCGCTAATCCTAATCCTGTACCCTTACCCACACCTTTTGTAGTAAATAAGTGGTCAAAAATCTTTTGTTTTACTTCTTCATTTATCCCATTACCATTATCAGCAATAGAAATTTTCACGCCTTGATTTGCTACTGAGGTTTTAATGATAATTTGGTTGGGATTGTCCTTAATTTCCTCAAAACTCCGTCCTGTATTTGATTCATCTAGCGCCTCAATGGCATTTGCCATAATATTCATAAATACCTGATTTAGTTGCCCAGGGAAACATTCAAACTGCGGCAAATTACCATAATCAGTTATCACTTCAATTGTTGGACGTTCTTCGTTTGCTTTAAGGCGATGTTTGAGAATTAAAATCGTACTGTCGATACCTTCATGAATATTAAACGGCACTTTGTAATCTTTATCAGCACGGGAGAAAGTTCGGAGACTGGTACTAATATTGTGAAGGCGATCGCACGCCATAGTCATTGAATCAATAATCTTGGGTAAGTCTTCTAAGCTATAATCCAAGTCAATTTCTTCAGCATGTTCTTTGATTTGATCATCGGGATTGGGAAGACTTGCTTGATATAGTTTCAAGTGTTCAACAATATCCGCAATGGTAGGTTTAGTTTGTTTGAGACTAGCAGCAATGAAGCCTAAAGGATTATTCATTTCATGGGCTACCCCAGCAACTAAATTACCCAATGCAGACATTTTCTCACTCTGAACCATTTGTAATTGTGCTTGTTGTAATTCTTCTAAAGCTTTTTTCAATTCTTGGGATTTTTGAATGACGGCGGCTTCGGCTTGTTTGCGTTCTGTGACATCTAACAACAAGCCATCCCAAATAATTGAGCCATCAGCTTGTTTAATTGGACGGGATGCAGCTTGAACCCATTTTAACTGACCAGAAAGGGTGATAATTCGTCCTTGATATAGCCAAGGCTCCAAGGTTTGAGCAGAAATGGTAATAGTCTCTTGATAACGCACCATATCCTCTGGGTGAGTCAGAGATATCAAACTGTTAGCATCAGCTACTGCCTGCTCTGATGGGACTTCGTAAATTTCATAACAACCAGTGCTAACATAGCTTAACCTGGTGATACCATCTGGTAAAAGTTGGAATTGATAAATCATTCCCGGAACATTTTCCGCAAGGCGGTGAAAGCGGGCTTCGGTGTCCTGCAAATTAGTGTACAATTGGGCATTTTCTAGGGATATTGCTGCTTGGGAAGAAAGTAAGTTAATAACGCTGAGGCGATCGCTAGTAAATACCCCTTGAGTTAGTTGATTTTCTAGGTAAAGAATCCCTACCAAATGCCCTTGATTAATAATCGGGGTACACAACACACTCTGAGGTTTTATTCGGTGCATATATTCCCCAATTACACCAGGAATATCTGTTTGCAAGTTATCGATCACAACTGTTTGTTGGGTATTTTTAACGTAATTGATAATTGTTATGGGAATATCTTGACAAGTATCTAGTGGTTGTGTGTCAAGAATGGTTTGTATCGCAATCTGGGAATTTGATCCATGATTAATAAAGGTAATTGCTCTAACTTGCCAAGTATCTCCTTGGGGAAGAATTAGTGCAGATTTTTTCGCGCCAGAGTTTTCTAGGATAATGCGGGTGAGGCTAGCAATGAGTTGATCTAATTCTAGAGAACTGGATATAGCTTGAGCGGCTTTAAGGACAGAGGTAAAATCCAGACCATCAGAAATACAAGTGCTGTCAGTGCTAGAACTACGAGTAGATGAGGAAGTACCACGAAAGCTAATAGTTTCTAGAGGGTTAAGGTTAATTCGTTGTTGTTCCAAGATGGGTTGAAGCAGTTGGGGATAGCGTTTTTCTAAGTCATTAGTTTTGGCTTTTGCGCCCCAACGAGCGTAGCAGTAGTATGCTTCTTGCATATATGGTTGAGCGACTTTTTCTTTACCCCAGTCGAGGTAGAATTTGGCTGCTAATTCGTTGCTAAGTGCTTCTTCTTGGATGTAGCCGTTGGCTTTGGCAAGGGAGATGGCGCGATCATAATATTCCATCGCCTTGAGCTTATCTCCCATTACCCGCGCTGTTTCTGCCTCAACTAAGTCGTACTTGTGCTGAAAATTAACAGGAGCATAGCCAGACCAATAGTGCATGAGTTTTTGGTTGGTAATTACCTGATTTAACCAACATTCTTGCTGATTCTGTTCGCGATCGCAGCTAGAATAATTTGCAAGTAAGCACAAAGAGTAGTAAAAGTTATGTGCCACAACTAATAGTAGACCAAAGGCTCCATCCATATACTCAGTGGCTTTTTCTGCATTGCTTGCAGCCTGTTCATACTGGTCAAAGGTATAAAGGATAGCTGTTTTGGCAAGATAGATGGCAAATAGTGACTGATGATTGTGGGTGTTGTGGAGATGTGGCAACATTCCTGTCTCATCAAAATCAATACCAGTCAGGTAATATTGGTGAGAGGATTGTCCGAGTAAATTTAAGGTGACTTGCCTCCAAATTTTGGCATAATCAACACAATGTTTTTGTTTAAATTTTAAAAGTAGAACGATATATTTTGCTTGTCTTTCTTCAACAGTATCTAGAGTTTCTCCAATTAAGAATAAATGCGTACACTCAGCCATCATTGAATAGCTAGCATGTTCGATATCTCCAACTTCTAGCCCACACTGTATACTTTCCCGTAAAAATGTGAGTGTATTTCGAGCATGCTCTTTGTAAGCACAGATAAAAACACCAAAAATCATATAAATTTTTGGACTGAGTTCTTTACTCTGGTATTGCTCTAGTAGCTTTAAAGATATCTGACCGGAGTGATAAGCGGTATCGACATCTCCGATTACAGCACAAAGAAATACACTATAACTTCCATAGGCAAAAGCAGCCAAGGATGAATGTCCCTGTTCAAGACAAAGATGGAGCATTGTCAGTGCTACTGACGGATACATATCCGGTTTGACATGATGAACAGGAGGTGTAATGCTAATCAGCAACCGCAGTGCAGCCAGAGATTCCAGATTGGTCATTTCTAGAATATTGCCTAAGTTTATTAAAGTTGGTAGTTGAGCTAAACGATTCTCCTGTTCTACATCAGTTGACCTCAACGAAATGTTTAACTGCTCCAGTGCTTTTAACCCTGTTTCAATGGCTTTAACTTGCTGATCTTGGGCAATATAAATCTGAACTTTTAGTTCATAAGCTTTAATTCTGTCCAACATCTGCGTAGTTTGCTGCAAGATAAAGTCTGTCAGTTTGACAGCCTCTTCAAAGCTAGTATTTAAGTATTCTGCTTTTGCTGCATCTTCATACAGCGCTAGGGTGAGATCGTAATGACTTTGCCAGCTATCTGCTGTTAGCAGTTCTATTCCTAGCGTTAGATACTCAATCGCAGCAGTGTAGGCATTGGCAGCTATAGCTTTCCGTCCAGCTAACAGATTTAACTGAGCTAGTTGATCTCGTTCTATCTGTTGAGTAATTAACCCTAACCCCAGGTTAAATTGACTAACAATTTGAAATATTTTCTCTTCTTTTTCGCTTTTAGAAATATTATTTAACAGGATCTGACCAAGTTTTAAGTGAGTAGTCTGCTTCTGAGCTTCTGGAATCAAAGAATAAGCAGCTTGTTGAACGCGATCGTGTAAAAATTTATATATTGGGACTTGGAAATTGGAATTTAAAGGCTTTGATTCAAAATCCTGTCCACTGTGTTGAAAGAATTTATAAACATCACCAGTAGTTAAAAGTAACCCTTCTTCCAAAGCTTTCCACAAATCAGCAGCCGTTTCAATTTCCGATGATTCCGAAACAATTGCCAAGGTTGCTAAATCAAATTGATTGCCAATACAAGCAGCTAACTGTAAGATATTTTGAGTTGATTGTGGCAATCTTTGTAGTTGAAATGCCATAAAGGCAACAACATCATCTGTAACCGCTAGAGTCGTCACTTGTGCAATGTCACATTCCCAAAAGCCTGATTCAAAGTTAAATTGAATCAGCCTATCTTGATGTAATGCTTTGATAAACTGTGTAGCAAAAAATGGATTACCTTGAGTTTTTTGAGATACAAGTAGGGAAAGAGGCAACGCTAAATCCTCAGAACACCTAAGTGTGTCAGCAATTAACTGATTCACTTGTCTTTGACTTAGTGGTGCCAATGTAATTGTATTAATAGTTGCTTGTGTTTTTTCAATTTCACTCAAGGTCAACATTAACGGATGTGCTTTTTTGACTTCATTATCACGATATGCACCAATTAATAAAAGATGTCCTGTATCAGCCATTAATAACTGCATTAACTTCAGCGATGCTGAATCTGCCCATTGTAAATCATCTAAAAACATCACTAATGGATGTTCGGCAGTGGTAAAAACTTGGGTAAACTTTTGGAATATTAAATTAAATCTAATTTGTGCTGCATTTTCTGATAATTCTGGAGGCGATGGTTGTTGACCAATAATTCTTTCTAATTCTGGGATGACTTCAATAATTACTTGTCCATTTTCACCCACAGCCTCTAATATTTTGCTTTTCCATTGCTGGATTTGTCCATCACTTTCTGTTAATAGTTGCTTCATGAAATCCCGAAATGCTTGCACCAATGCACTTAAGGGAATCTTCCGTTGAAATTGATCAAATTTTCCTTTGATAAAATAACCGCGTTGTCTAACAATCGGTTTATGAATTTCATTAACAACCGCAGTTTTACCAATACCAGAAAAACCAGCTACCAGCATCATTTCTGTTGCACCAAGGCTAACTCTTTCAAATGCTTGGAGTAGGATTTCTACTTCTGTTTCCCGTCCATAAAGTTTATCAGGGATAATAAAGCGATCGCACACATCCCGTTGGGCAATTGGGAAACTTTTAATTTCACCAGTTTCTTGGATTTGAGATAAACAATTTTCTAAATCAAATTTCAGTCCCAATGCACTCTGATAGCGGTCTTCAGCATTTTTCGCCATCAATTTCATCACGATGTTACAGAGAACTTGGGGAATAGGAAAAGAAACCTCACCCCAACCCTCCCCTTGGCATGGGGAGGGAGCCAAAGGCGAGCGAGGTTTATTCATATTTGCTGGAAGTTTTGCTAAATGGCAATGTACCAACTCCATCGGATCATTGGATTGGAACGGTAATTCTCCCGTCAACAATTCGTAAAAAGTCACACCTAAAGAATAGAAGTCAGTTCGGTAGTCAATTCCTCGATTCATTCTTCCTGTCTGTTCAGGAGAAATATAACTAAGCGTCCCTTCCAATACATTAGGATTCATCAGTGTTTGAGTTTCCCGCGGTAATATGGATGCAATACTAAAATCAATTAATTTAACTTGTTTGGTTTCTGGATTAATTAGAATATTGGCGGGTTTAATATCTTTATGAATAATCCGATCGCAATACAAGATCTCTAAGGTATTGCACAGTGCGATCGCTATCTGTAAAAACTCCGTGAGATTTCGTAGTTTTTCCCCTGTTCCCCATTCTTTAAGAGAAATTCCACCAAAGTCTTCCATCACCAATGCATAGCTATTTTGATACGGTTCTAGGCTATAAGTTTGGATGATTAGAGGAGAATTGAGATTTTTGGCAATGGTGTATTGATTGCGAAACTGCACCAGTTCACTAAAACTTGGATAAGGATTTTTCAACAGTTTAATTACCACAGGTAAAGAGTCAGTTTCTCGATAACCGCGATAAACTATGGTTCTTGAACCATTATAAAGTTGTTCGTTAACTTGATATCCGGGAATAGTAACTAGAGTGTTAACCATATTGCTAAATCCTGACGATTTACAGATTTAGTATTCCCAGATGGGTGAAGCAATTCATAATTTAAAAGAATATCAAACAATAAATTATCCAATATTCCTAGATATGATGCGTTACGGAGTTTCGCCGAATACTGGATATTTTCTCATTGGAAGCCCCTAAAAGGATATTTTCAAAGCTAAGGAATGTAGCAAAAAAGCTGACTTAAAATTGTCGAAATCAGTACCTTGGGTTTCTACAGCTTTTTGGAGTTTGCTCTGGGCCTTGCGATCGCGTATGCTAAATTCAGTCTGATTTGAATTATCTTCTGTGGACAGAAACCGCGAACCGTTTATCAGTCTGGCACTTTACCACGCCTTTAAATGGTCGGTCGTTAGCCCCATGCTTCACGCTTACTTTCGGGGCCAGATTTATGGTACGGAAAATGTCCCCCAATCAGGGCCATTGTTGGTAGTGAGTAATCACGCTAGTTATTTTGACCCGCCAATTGTCTCCAATTGTGTACGTCGTCCAGTGGCGTACATGGCTAAGGAAGAGTTATTTAAGATCCCAATTTTGGCGCAAGCGATTAAATTGTACGGTGCTTACCCGGTGAGTCGAGGAAATGCCGATCGCAATGCCATCCGTTCCGCCCTAGAATATCTCAATAATGGTTGGGCTGTAGGTGTTTTCTTGCAAGGTACTCGCACTCCAGATGGTCGAATTACAGACCCCAAGAGAGGCGCACTGCTGCTAGCGGCGAAAGCAAAAGCCCCAATATTACCCGTGAGTGTCTGGGGTACTGAAGAGATTTTACAAAAAGGCTCGTCCCTACCTCGCGCAGTTCCCATCACTGTGAGAATTGGTAACTTGATTGATGCTCCCAGTTCCACCAATAAAGACGAATTGGAAGCGTTGACACAAAAGTGTGCCACGGTAATTAACGAGATGCATGATTTAGGAAGATGAGTTAGACAAGCAAGAAATATATGCTTTAGGGAGGTAGCGATCGCACCTTAGCCTCTGTATGTTTAAGGTCAATGTGCTCTAGCAATGAAGTCTAACTTTGTGCTTAAATGCAACTGCTAGGCAAATCTACAATCAATTTAACCCTAAACAGCATATGAGCGGCTTTGAAGCCAAGAATTTTTGGGAGCGATTAAATAATCTGGCGCTAGTCCGCTTTTTGCTTTTGGTTGCTTCTGGCTGGGCAATTGTACAGCTTTTAGCTTACTTTGAAGCGGTCATTGTTATTTTTACATTTGCTGCAATTTTGGCTTTTTTACTCAGCTATCCTGTACAGGGACTGCGGCGTTTTTTGCCCCACGGTGTAGCGGTTGGTGTCATTTTCTTGCTCAGTATTGTGATTATAGGCGGTCTGATAATTACCGTGGGCTTAACGGTTTTATCTCAAGGACAACAATTAATTGATAGTATCACTGCATTTTTAAATTCTTTAGTACCTTTATTAGAGCGACTAGAAGGATTTTTGCAAAGCCGTAATTTACAGATAGATTTAAGTTTCATCGAAGAACAATTGCGGAATCAAGCTGTATCAAGCCTTGTGACTAGTTTAGCTATTTTACAAGGGTTTATGACAAATTTCGTAACTTTTATATTGATTGCAGTTGTGGCTTTTTTCATGCTATTAGATGGAGAAAAATTGTGGAATTTTATTTTAAAAATAGTCCCAAAACACCGCCGTCACAGATTTACAAATATAATCAGACGATCTTTTTTAGGTTTTTTTAGAGGTCAGTTATTATTAAGTGCATTTCTCACAAGTTCTACTTTTTTAGTTTTCTTAATATTAAAAGTACCTTTTGCTTTGATATTGTCAATAATAGTTGGAATTCTTGATATCATTCCTGGCATAGGAGCAACATTAGGAGTAAGCACAATTACTCTATTTGTGTTGTCTCAAGGTGTGTGGTTAGCATTGAAAGTATTGATAGCTTGTATTATCCTCCAACAGATACAAGACAACTTGATTGCGCCTCGAATTATGCAAGGTGCGCTGAATCTTAATCCTGTAGTGGTATTTTTTGCTTTGCTAATAGGCGCTAGAGTAGCAGGATTATTAGGTGTTTTTATATCTATTCCTATAGCTGGAGTAATTGTATCTTTATTTGAAATTGATGAAATGAAATCAGAAGTTTAGTAATTGGTTATTTGTCATGAAGTACCTTTTAGTTAATAATGGGAAAATAGCCATCTACAAATAAACATTGGGGAATGATGTCGGATTTAAGAGCAGAATTAACAAAAATTTTGGATGAGGCAGAGTGGGAGTGGCTAATTCCTCATGTACAAAGAGATGCAGTAATTTTGGTGGCACTTGAGCTAAACTTGGTGGATGTTGGAGTAGCGATCGCCAGTGATAACATACCATCGGTGGAACAGTGGATTGATAAGCAATTGATTGCCAAACCCACGACAGCACAGGTGGGAGAATGGAATAGCGATCGCACTAAGCGATTTAATACTCTCATTGTTCAACCTTACGTTCTGGCGCAAGAAATAGTTGCTGCTTAATCAGTTTTTGTGGCGTTTTCCATCAGAGTTGGTGTTGTGATAGTTTCTAAGGAAATATGGCTTGTTGTGTCAGTTATTACTTGGTTATTGCCACGCACTAACTGGCTGATTTGGCCAATTAATTCGCCTAATTTGCCTTCGTCAAGTAAAGTATTGATTAAGGAAAGTCCACTGGTGGATAGTAGTAATTTGTTAATATCTTGACTGCTACTACTGCCGTTTGCACCAGGGAATGAGTAAATACGAGTATCTCCTAAAACTCCCGGTTGTGGTGCTAAAGCGGTGACAATTTCTGGTAGTTTATCGGCTAATTCTGGCCAGATTGAGGTAATAATTTTGGCAGTGAGGTTGGCGTTACTAATGGAATTTTCGGCAGAAATTTTTGCTTGAATACCTTCTGCTTCTGCTAAAACTTTATCGCGGTTAGCTGCTGCTAGAGTGCGAATTGCTTCAGCTTCTAATTCTGCTGCTTGTTGGGCGATTTCTGCTTGACGACGACGGCGGAAAGCATCGATTTCCACAACGTTGCGATCGCCAATACTCCGTTCTTCAGCTTCTCGTTCCGCAGCAATCACCGATAGGCGTTTGTTGCGTTCGGCTTTTTCAACTTCACCTGCTGTCTTAACTGATTCCTCGGCTTTGGCTTGTTGTGCTTGTGCAACAAAGCTTTCGCGTTTTTTGTTAGCAATAGCGATCGCTACATCTTCTTGAGCAAGCTTTGCCAATCTTTCTGACTCAGCTATCTGCACTTGTGCTTGTAGCTTTCCAGATTCTACACTTTGTTGACGTAAAATCTCTGCAAGCTCAGATTCTTGTTTTTGCAATGTTTGCGCTACATTTAGCTGTTTATTGCGTTCTTCTAGGGAAATATCAGCTTCAATTTGGCTTTGCTGCACCGATAATTTTTTGCGAATTTCTTCTTCTTCAATTGATTTTTCCTGCAAAATTTTGGTACGCCGTACTGTTGCAGCTTCTCTATCTTTGGATTCTTGAATTTCGCGTTCTTTCTGGGCTTTTAATGCTTCTACTTGCAATTTTTGCTCCAATTTAGCACTTTCTTGTTCTTGGGCAATTTGTAGCGATCGCTTTTGGGCATCTAGTTCTTTTTGCTCAATAGTCACTTGTGCTGCTAACTCAACTTCCCGTTTTTGTTGAATTGAGCGCTGAATAATTTCTGTTCGTAAACGCACACCTTGAGCATCAAAGAAGTTATCTGGATCGTAGGTAACACTTTCTAATATTTCGGAAATGGCGATGTTGTTTAGAGTTAATCCCACTTTTTTCAAATCGGTGCCAACTAAGTTCAACACCTCCTGAGCAAACCCTAATTTATCAGAGTCTATTTCCGCTAAATCCTTAGTTTTAGCTGCCGCCCTAATTGCATCATCTGCTCGTTTCTCTAAAGCATTTTTAATATCTTCAGGAGTAATTTTAATGCCATTTTGAGATAGTCTAGCGGCTGCTGTTAAAACATCATCTTCGGAGGCATTAATACATACATAAAAAGTGACTCTAATATCTGCTCGTAAGTAATCTTTAGTCCGAACTGCAAGCTTACCTGTGCGTTCCACATCAATAGAAATTTCTCGCAGAGGTACACGAGTTAGCTGATGAAATCCCGGTAGAACAATACAACCACCATAGAGAATCACTGATTTCTTTTTAATAAAAAGACCACCAGTCCTGACGAAAGCTTCGTTGTTGGGTGTAACTACATAAACCCGCGTATAAGCAAACAGGCTAAATAGTAGTAATAAAACCAAAGCAGCAATAATTCCAGGAAATACTAATCCCCCGTTAATTTGGGCAACAGTCGGCTGGATTTTAACTGGAAGTGTTTGGGAAATTAATGTTATTTGCTTTTTTTGTGTTTGAAAATTAATTTGTGGAGCTTCAGCTATTGTGACGCTAGGTAAGGACTGAATGAAAGTTAACCAAAAAAGCATATTTTTCCTCTCACTAAATTTAATTTCTCTGAGATGAGTTAGTTAACCATTGTTCTTGATCAGGACTATCTTTGGCAATAACTACGTAAATTTGTGCTTTATGTTCAATGATTAAAACTTTTTCCCCACGTTGTGGTGCAATAGTTGCCCAGTCTGGTATCACAGCACTAATTGTTAAAAAATTTCGTTTGATATCTAGCACATCTACTTGTCCAATTCTGCCTTGATTATCGGTAGGAATGTAAGCAGAGGTAACAATACCAACGCAACCTATCAAGCGATCGCTACTCGCATCCTCGCCAAACTCGGCAAAAATCTTGCCAATTGGTCGTGCTATCAATCCTCCCATTAATAAACTGATCATCAGCGAACCAAATAATATAACACTTCCAACAAAAGCAGTAATATTACTATTTGAAGTTCCACTAATAAAAACATTTAACATCCACCCCAAAACGCCCCACAGGCTTAAATCTGTTGCTAGTAACAATATGAGTGGTGCTTTACCAAAACCTACCCATCCCAGGAATTGCCCAAAGCTCAATTCGTTACTGCTATCTGCATCTACATCAACATCTGCATCAACATCTTGCCCTCCCCCGCCGGAAATTATCATAAAAAAGAACAACAAGACTCCCATTCCCAGAAAAATCCAATAGGGCAAGTTGGCTGGGCTAAACAGCATAATATTTTGTAAATGATATGTGCTGGTAGTTTTCTAACATAGAATCTATTTGAATTTATTTTAGTACTACAACTATAAATATAACAAGTTACATGAATTTACTTGGAGTATTTGACCATAAAAATAAAATGATATCATTCTTAAAAATTTGAATAAAATATTAACCAAAGCCTCAATAAATGAAAATTACTTTGATTGCCGAAAACCGACTCTTTTTTCAGATAACTAGTCGTCCTATTTTGTTATGTTGAGCCTACAAAAATTTTTATCTTAAAAAAAGTTAGAATTTTAAGTAGCAAGCATGTATCGTGAAACACATAAATACAGAGAAAAAGGTATGGTCAATCCAAAAATTGATTGACTATTGGCTAAAGCAAAATTTTCTCCTTTAAGATTTATCCATCTAGGGGCTAGAATTGTTACCATAATTTCAGATTAGATGTTGAAACCTTGATCCAATCTGAAACCCTAGAACTATTAGAATGGCATCGCCTCTGCCAGCACCTTGCCACCTTTGCGGCAACTAAGCTAGGGGCGACAGCTGCGCGTAATCTGAAAATACCCGATTCTCAGGCCCAAAGCGAACAGTTGTTAGAGCAAACCAAAGAAGTTTACCAACTGGAAACTCGCCTCACCACGGGACTGTCATTTGAGGGAATTCAAGATATTGGTGATTCCTTAGAACGGGCAGAACGCAGTGGAGTTTTGGCAGGGGATGAACTGTTAGCGATCGCTACCACCCTTGCTGGTGCCAGAAATTTGCGCCGTGTCATTGACAATCAGGAAGATTTGCCGATATTGACTGATTTGGTTGCCGATTTGCGGACTTATCCAGAACTAGAACAGGAAATTCACCGCTGTATTGATGAACGGGCCCAGGTAACTGACCGCGCGAGTCAAAAACTGGGAGAAATTCGCACAGATTTGCGGCGAGTACGCAGCCAAATTACCCAAAAGCTGCAAAATATCTTACAGGCAAAATCTGGAGCAGTTCAGGAACAGCTAATTACGCAACGGGGCGATCGCTTTGTCATCCCCGTAAAAGCACCCCAAAAAGATGCTATCCCCGGCATTGTTCACGATACATCTACCAGTGGTGCCACCTTGTACGTGGAACCTAATTCGGTAGTACCTCTAGGTAACCAACTGCGGCAGATCATCAGAAGAGAGCAAGCCGAAGAAGAAGCGGTTCGCCGTGCTTTGACGGAGCAAGTAGCCGCAGTAAAACCAGATTTGGAAAGATTGTTAGCGATCGCTACTACTTTGGATCTGGCAACCGCTAGATCGCGCTATAGTTACTGGCTAGGAGCGAATCCCCCGCGATTTATCCAGCGGGAAGACAGTGAAATCATTACTTTGCGGAATTTGCGACATCCACTGTTAGTGTGGCAGCAACAGCATGAACAAGGGCAACCAGTAGTTCCTGTAGATTTACTGATAAACCCGTTGATTCGGGTAGTGACCATTACCGGGCCAAATACTGGCGGTAAAACTGTAACCTTAAAAACCTTGGGGTTAGCAGCATTGATGGCCAAAGTGGGTTTATTTGTCCCCGCCCGCGAACCAGTGGAAATACCTTGGTTTGATAAGGTGTTGGCAGATATTGGCGATGAACAATCCTTACAGCAAAGTTTATCCACATTTTCTGGGCATATCCGCCGGATTAGTCGGATTCTAGAAGCATTGGGTACTGGGAACTTGGGACTGGAGACTGGAGAAAAAGAAATTCCTAATCCCCAATCCCTAGTCTTACTCGATGAAGTCGGTGCAGGAACCGATCCAGTTGAGGGTAGTGCTTTAGCGATCGCCTTGTTGCAATATCTAGCCAACCACGCCCAGCTAACGATCGCCACCACTCACTTCGGGGAATTAAAAGCCCTGAAATACGAAAATGAGCGGTTTGAAAATGCCTCTGTAGAATTTGACGAAAGTACTCTCTCGCCTACTTATCGTCTCCTGTGGGGCATCCCCGGACGTTCTAACGCTCTGACTATTGCCCTACGCTTGGGATTAAAACCAGAAGTGGTAGAAGAAGCGAAAATTCAAGTGGGAGAGGCCACAGATGAAGTTAACCAGGTGATTGCTGGCTTAGAAGCGCAACGCCGCCGCCAGGAAACCAAAGCGGCCGAAGCCCAAAGTTTGTTGCAGCAAGCGGAACGTTTATACAAAGAAGTATCCGCAAAAGCCGCAAGTTTGGAGGAGAGAGAAAGCAGTTTGCGGGCTTCACAGGAAGTAGCAGTAAAACAAGCGATCGCTCAAGCAAAAGGTGAAATTGCCCAAGTGATTCGCCGTTTGCAGCAAGGTACGCCTACAGCCCAAGAGGCGCAGCAAGCAACTAATGCCTTGAATCAAATTGGCCAGCAATATCAGCCAGCAACGCCAGCAAAACCAAAAGCTGGGTTTATGCCCAAAATAGGCGATCGCGTCCGCATTCCCAAACTCGGACAGATAGCGGATGTAATCACCGCCCCTGATGAAGATGGCGAGTTAAGTGTTCGGTTTGGGCTAATGAAGATGACTGTGAAGTTGCAAGACGTAGAATCTTTAGATGGTCAAAAAGCAGAACCAATCGTCAAACCCAAACCAGCCCCAGCAGCAGTAACGCCACCACCGCAAAGTGTTCCAGAAATTCGCACCTCGCAAAACACCATTGATTTACGCGGTAAACGGGTGGCTGATGCCGAATATATTTTAGATAAAGCCATCTCGGAAGCTACAGGCCCAGTCTGGATTATTCACGGATACGGCACTGGTAAGCTGCGACAAGGAGTTCACGCCTTTTTGCAACATCATCCCAGAGTGAACAACTACGAACCAGCAGAACAAGGAGATGGCGGCAGTGGTGTTACCGTTGCTCACATCAAATAAACTTTACTTGCAAATGGTAATCTTGAGAATCTTTAGAGAGAATACCAACCAAGATTTACTGTTTGCGAGTTTATTTATTAACTCAATCGATTAAGAATCACTGTTGAACACGTGAATCGTCGTCTAAAAACCTTTAAAATTTTGGATTATAGATATCGAAATCGTCACCGACGTTTTGGTTTAAGGTCGAATTGGATTGCAGGGATTTATAATCACGAATTAGCCCTATAAATCGGAGCAAAAAAATAAATTGATTAAATAATTTCAGTAATTAATCAATAACTGAAACTATGTTTGCTACCAATTTATTTAGTCAGAAAGGAGTAGAAAGCTAAATGCTATATATAGCATTTAGCTTTAATATCTCTGTTATGTTAATTTAGTTCCTCCAAAATTTGATTTATCTTGAGTGAGTTATGTAAGTTTTCTCCTTTCCCCACAAATTTTCTAGTTTAAACTAAGAGCCTGCGTAATCTATGAGTTTTGCCGACTTAGCGCCAGCCGCCCCAGCCACGGTGACCCCAGCCACGGTGACCCCAGCCACGGTGACCCCAGCCACCTCGACCCCAGCCACCAGCTACAACCTGCTGTTCATCTTTGGATAGCTCTTCAAGCAAATCAGATTTAACGACTTGGTTTGACATAATTGTTGACCTCACTTACTTAATCAGGTATCAAACATATATCTACAAAAAAGACATATGCTTAATACCTATGGTTTTATTTTTAAAACTGTTTTGTAGAGATTAAATTATCCTAAAGTTAGAAATAAAAAAAATAATTTTATCACTTATGGAACATGAAAAATCTAGCCTTTAGTCACCTTAAATTTCTTGATAAAAGCTGCAAAAGATATTGATGTTTTGTATCGGCTCAATAATTCGGTGTAGCAAAGGAAAAAAAGTGAAGCGAGGTACACACAGTGTCATAAAATTTGTCTTGCACCGACGGGAACAAAGCCCTTAGTAGACTTAAATAATAAACCTGTTGTGTTATTTCTTTCATGTGCGTGGTTTGTGGTTAGATCTGTAATACCAACTAAGTTGGATAAAATCAATTAGCCAATATCTTCAAATGCTGACTTTATTAAATTTTTAAGTTTGTCATCAGTTTCATGGAGGCATCAATCGTCCTGATGTCGCCCAGTCTGTCCTGAAATAACAGGCTGCACACAAGCAAAACTGAGGTGAGATGATGTCCAGCAGCAAGAAGAACCTTTAGCAACAGGCAAAAGATTTGTATAGTAATTATGTATACATGAAGACCAAATAATAAACATCAAGAAATTTCAAAATTTAAAACCGCAAATAAATTAGGAGGTATTCTACATAATTACTTAGCGATAATTAGCGGTTAGCATTCTTAAGATTGTTTATTTATACTCTTGTACGGAGCTAGCAGCGAAAGTCGAGTAAACCTTAACTAGAATTGATAATTTTCTACTTTGTTGAAAATAAATTTTCATCTAGAGTAGGACAAAGATACCTGCTGTTTACCACATAGAAAAAATCTAGCTGAAGCCTCAGGTTCATAGCTATGGGAAACCAAGCTTGATGCTAGAGAGTCTGGTTTCAAAATGGGTAACAGCAACATCCCCTATCAGCTTGATCACCTATGCTAAAAGTTATGCACTCGGCCGCCAACTCAGCCACTCCAAATTCCCAGTGGGAGGATTTAATCAAGCTTCCAGCCCCAAACACAGTTCAATGGGACAATATCAAAACCCAATTAGACTTGGTGCTGTTGGCGCTAGAAACTTTAACTGGGATTGGTTCAGAGGCTATGCTTTCGGCAGCAACTGATCTGAATTTAGAGTCAAGAGTGCCAGACCGCGTAGCTTTATGGCGACTGCGCCAATCAAATCCCCTACGCAAAGGTCAAGGAGGGCGAAAAAAGCTAGATGTCGAAGAAGCGCGATCGCTTGTTCTGATTATCTGCTACCTAGCCAAACAGCACCAGGAATTGATTCGCCGCGCTGTCGGACTGTTGGAACAAATGGCAGAAAATAACCGGGAACCTCACCAGGCTGCTTTACTTGGAGATTATATTGATGCTTTTTGCAACACCTACCAAGAGCGGATGGAAGAGGACGAGAAAATCTCAACGGATTTACTTACCAACCTGGCACTAAAACTGCTTGTAGATTTACTTTTTTACAGTGCTCCTGGTGGGCATCGCCGTCTCTGGCTAGCACTTATAGATCGTTCTACAAAATTTTAGATTTGAAATTCCTCAACCAAAATTCGCTTTGGAAAGTTTGCTAGGTAAGGATTCCTTTTTGATAGTCGTTAGCTTTTGGGCGATGCGCTATCAGTACTGCTTCCTCCTTGCATAAAGGAAGGAACCTGACAAAGTTATGAGTGGAGGAATCCGCCGTTTCAACTTTTCTTTGCAAGCAACTGGCTCAACTTTTTGCAAAATCCCAAATAGTCTTCTTCGCAGTTCCTGCCATGCCTCTATCAAATTCTGTCATTCGTTGCTACACACCGCCTACTTGCACGCTAGAAGTATTCGCCCAAAGCTCACCTCTGTCCCGTTGGATGGGGAAAACTGTCCTCAAGCACCTGAGCTTTGAGCTACGTTTTGATGATCCCCGACTACCAGAAGAACACAGAGTCCCAATTCGAGGCGATCGCGACCAACTAGAAGCCTTATGTGATGCAGTTACAAACTACGTACAAGAATTCCTTCAACAGCCTCCAGAAAGCTTTTGGGTCAGCTTCTCCGGTACCCAGCAGTCAAGCACAGCACTGGATGAGCCGGAATTAAATTCCTCAACAAAAACATTAAATTCCTTTAATACCCAGATTTCTGGGGCAAATATCCACCTAGAACCAAGCAGCTATTTAACTCATAATTTATTTCTCGGTTCTCTTGCTAACCACTCATCTGGCCCCGTAATTCAACTCAGTCTGCTGCAACTATTTGATTTGGCAAGTGCTTTAGATGAATACTCAACTGATGTCATGGCACTCCCAACTCTCAATAGCAGGAGTTCGACTCTGAGGTTCCCTGCTTGGGCCCCTATTGCCGCAGTATTAGTATTAGGTGTAGGTTTTTTACCAGTTACTTGGCAATATGCTAACAACATTAGGGAAAAGCAACAGCAGACAGCCAAAACAGCAGATCCAGCAGCCCTAAAGACTGCTTTAGAACCTTCAGCCTCACTAAACTTTCCCACGCCTGAACCCGGACTTACCACTCCATCAGATAATTTGCTAGGTTCCACCCCTCCACTTTCTACATCTAGTTTGCCCCAAGCACCTCTAACAGCCCCTAGTTCCAGTTTCTCTACACCGCCACCTCTATTTCCAAATAATGCACTGACAATACCGCAGGGTACGACTTCAACCCTTCCCACTAATCAAGCGATGCCTTCTCTGCAAGACGCTACGCGAACGGCGAGCTTCTCTACGAGACGCTCTGCGAACGCTAACGCACCATCCAGCAAAACCCCAGGACAGGAAATAGCCATACTACCAAATCTGGGACAGAACCCTACAGGGGCAAGTCCCCAAGCTGGTACTATCCCTCAACTGCGTAATTTGCCACCCAGACTATCTTCTAACACAAGCAGCTTACCAACTAATATCTCACCAGTCCCTCCATCTATTGGCACTATACCCAATAATAGTGCTAGCAATATCCCTACCCAACCTTCCCCACTAAACTCACAACAGCTAGAGGAAAGAATTAATTCTCTACAGCCACCTTCTCCTGGAGATAAACCTGCTTCACAACTTCCCTCCTCTAGAACTGCGGATAATAATCCATTCATCGATCAATTAGGGGATGGACGCAAAACCCCTACATCCACAGAAGTGGCTACTGGCACTTTATTTGATACACCCCAAATAGCAGAAGCTAGAGAATACCTAAAAAAACGTTGGCAACCACCCACTGGACTAGGACAAACATTAGAGTACAGTTTGATAGTCAGTGTTGACGGCACAGTCGAACGAATTTTTCCCCTTAATAAGGCAGCAAGAGAATTCGTTGATACCGCTGGGATGCCTGAAGTTGGTCAACCTTTTGTTTCCGCAAATACGCGCGGACAAAATGTCAGAATTCGAGTTGTTCTCAGTCCTGATGGCAAGGTACAGACGTTTCCAGATGAATAATTAAACTAATCCGTTTAATGCCACTTGTAGAACTGGTACAAACCTTGTGCCAGTTTCTATTTAATCCAATTGCTCTTGAGGTTGCCTTTTTGAGTCCAGTTACCAAACTGGTCTTCCTATTGATACCAGTAAACCTACCAATCAATACAATTACTGTTAACACCAATTCTCCCAAATAAAACTACTGTTACAAGTCTGAAAACCCAGATTAAATCTTACGCCTATTAATTATGAATTGGTATAAATAACTCATATAAAAGGTAGGAAATATGCAAACAATTGGTACTCAAAAAGACAGTCCCGCTTGGGTTATTCAAACTTGGGCAGCTTTTGTGATTTCTATTTCTATGACCACCTGTGGTATTGTAAATTTGCCTGTGAATACTTGGGTAAAAGGCTTTATGGGTATGGGTTTAGCTTTTTCTGTTGGCTCAACTTTTACTTTGGCAAAAACTACTAGAGACTTGCACGAAACTAGAAGATTAACTGCTAGATTAGACGAGGCAAAAGTAGAAAAATTGCTTTCACAACACGATCCTCTAAATTTAAAATGAAGGCAGTTATACCAATTTTGAATTTTGGATTGCCAATTTTGAATTAAAAAGCTTTACCAAAAAGCTGTTAAAAATTAACTATATGACCAAAAACAAAAGGACTGGTATATCCAGTCCTTTATTATATTAATTTAACGTTTTTATCTTAATAACGGGATTTTTTGGTCTTTAACTTTTGCTTTTTACGCCGACGTTCACTAGCAGCAACTGCCTGTTCTACCGGATAACCCACTACAGGAATTACCTGATATTTGCGCTCATCTTCTAACTTTTTCAGTTCAGTGTAATCAACCCAATGAATGCAATCAACTGGACAAGTGTCAATTGCTTCTTGGATAATTTCTTCCGCGTCCCCATCTTGCCGAACCACGCGCGATCGCCCGTAATCTGGTTCAATGTAGAAGGTGTTACGTGCAACATGAGCGCAGTGCTTGCAACCAATACAGGTGATTTCATCAACATAAACACCATTTTGGCGCAGAATACCGCCCAATTCCGGTTCTAAACCAGAACGTTCTGGGGCATCCCGTAAAAAACCCCCTAATTCTGGTTCCAAACCGGAACGATTGTCTTCTTGTTCTTCCGGCGACGGCAGAAAATCAGCCATTACGCACTCCAGCGCTGTACTACTAGGCGAATTGAACCATCTTCATTTTTTTGTTGTTCAGAGACTTGAAAGCCAACACGAGCGGTTTCTTTCACAACTGTTTGATAAGCATAACGCTGTGTTACCTGACGTAAAAATCCATCCACAGACAGGTTTTGCTGCCAATATTGCAAATCAGCCACCAGTTCATATTCCTTGCCATTCCATCTAAAGCCGATGTCGTAGCCATTTTCCTGCTCAATACTAACTTCCGCAGGATGGGTTTGACCACGATAACCGCGTACTTCGCGTGGACCGGGTTTCCAGTCTATGCCTAATTCAGTCAGAGCATCTTTTAAAGAATCAAGGTTACGGATTTGAGTCTTAATTTGGCTAAAGTGTGACATGGTGGTTGTGAATTAATTACACTAAACTACTGTGAAAACTTACCAATCGCTGTAAGTGGTGTGTGTATTCGCCACATTAGATTGCTGCACCTTCGCGGCGAAATATTCTGAGGTTGGCTCATGATTAAGTACTTGCCCCAGCTGTGCCTCTATTGCTGCTGTAACCTCAGCGCAAGAAGCACCCACAATGCCAGTGACTTTCTCTTGTACCCGACCGTCTGGATAGATTATGAACTCTAATGTCTCCATGCTCTTGGCCAACCACGATAAGTACGCTTAAATTTTACTGCTTTAGCAGAAGGCTACAAATATAGCCATCGGAACATTTTTACTTAGATACAAACTTGCCATTTGTTAAATAATGTTCCATCTCTCAAAATATATATCTCAGAATCTTTACAAAACTTATTAATTATATAAGCAGGCACATCAGTCTTTAGTTAGTCTCTCTTAACCTTACCAATTAGTCAAGGTAACTACTAAGCTTGCTAAATAAGCTGTAAAAGTCCTAAAAATAACCATTAGACGTAGTATAGCCAGCAGGGCAATTCACAAAAATATAAAATTTATTGAAAAACTTTATCATTACCATTAGTTTAGACTTATTTTTAGCAAGGGTTCTAACTTAGGTTAGATGCAGCACTGGGTATCCTGAAAGAGCACTAGCTGCTTTATACCTCTTGAGTACGCAGTAACAAGTAACCTCTGGGTCACAACTAATCATTAAGTGAAAACACTCCTTTGGATTTATGAACTTATAGAAGGAGCTAGTTGCCAAACCCTCGAATACTCTCTAATAACTTGCCGAGCCTGATCAGAGATAAATATTGTAGCTGTTTGGACAGCAATCTTTGCAGCATCCCGGCGACGTTGAAACTCACCTTGTTTCCTGTGATATTCTTTTGCCAAATATGCCATTTATCTAGTAATATAGTGCTTATTAATTAAGTGAAAATTGCAACCTAGTAACATTATTAAAATTGCTTTTGGCACAACCACTCATGCTGTCACCATTTCCGAAACTGAATCTGGGGATGCTGGCTCAAAATGTAATACCATAATTTGCTCTGGGCGTAAACCGACAGATTCGTAAGTGCAGCCGTTGCGATCGCTAAATTCCACCTCAAATGCAGCACCGCCAGCTAATAATTCTACTACTGTGCCAACTTGACCACGGTACAAGTTGTATTCAGGCAGATCAGCTGTCAGTGCTACTACATCCAGCAACTTGATTGTATTTTTAGTCATCTTCTAGCACTTCCAAATATTTACAGCAGATAGCAGGTTGTTAATCTTGGGATATTAAAACCTTCTTCGATAATCCAACCACTCCGAATGGTTGCACTTCTATTTTGCCATTCCAACGTGAAATCTAGAGTGTAGCGTTGTCCAAATTCATCGCGTCGTCCCAAGCGAACTTGATGAGTTTTGACAACTTTGAGAATAATCTGGCGCAATTCTTCAGCATCGTTAGCTGTTATACCTAGAGTTGAGCAAAAAACGCGAGCTTTATGTTTCCCTTCATCATGTTCTGGATTGAGGCAATAATCACGCAGTTTACGAATATCAATGACTGCATTTTCTGCATTTGGAATTAAATTAGCTGAATTAGACATAATTTTTATTTTTAGAGTAGCTAATGGAGTTTAGGGAATATAAACATAGAAAATGCCTGTGCAAATTAAGTTTTACAGCCAAGGGGCTATTTGCGCTTAAAATACACAGGCACTTCAATTTTATTTACTTACTACATATTATACATTTAATTCATAGCAAGGGTATATTTATTGAATTTTATTCAACTTTTTCAACAGAGTTAATGCTATTCCTTACCGCCGCCGAAAAGTTTGTATATCCCGTATCCAATAGCTGCCGCAGCAGCAACAGGTGCAGCAGCAACTATCGCAGTACCAGCGATCGCACCTCCCCCAACAACACCACCGATACCTGCAAGGGTACTCATAATTGCAGCACCAGAAGCACCAGCAGCTACTGTTACAGCACCAGCACCAGCTACACCAGCAGCAGCCCCAATATTTGTAGCTGTTCTTGCAGCTGCACGAGCTTCACGTTCTTCCGCAGACAAATCCGGTTGGTCTTTGAACAAAGTTTCATTCATTATTTTTGCTCCAGCATAAGCTGGGCCTGCTGCCAATACAGCAGGAGCAGCGGCCATACCACCACCAACCACACCACCTGCCGCAGCTAGACCAGAAGTGATTCCTGCTCCTGAAGTTGCTGCAACAGATAACCCTGTAGCAGCACTGACAGCAGCCCCTGCGGCCGCACCAGTTTCTACAACGGCTTTTACCGTCTTTAGGTCTTTAACGCCTAAAGTTTTTTCTACACCTTTTTCAACGGCTTTATTGGTAATATCTTCAAAATTCATAAATCAATTTCTCATAATCTGGTACACGATACTCTACTACTAGAGCATAATTATTACCAAAACTGTAACAGTATTAATACTAGTGGCATTTCGCTGTATACCAAATCAGCAACAAAGAGTTTGAAGCTGCTTAGAATAGTAGTGATAGAGAAAATTATAATTATGAGCGTCGTCATTCCTAATGAAATATTAACCGCAACTCGGATGACTGAAGGCGAAATGAAGCAGGAAATTGCAGTGATGCTCTTTCAAAAAGAAAAGTTAACCCTTGCTCAAGCCAGCCGATTTGCAGGGATAAACCGTATAGCATTTCAGCATCTACTCGCAAGTCGTCAAATTTCAGTGCATTATGGTGTGGAGGATTTTGAACAAGATATAGAAAACTTGCGGGCGATGGGTAGACTGTGATCATTGTCAGTGATACTTCACCCATTAATAACCTCGCCGCCATTAACCATCTTCATTTACTACAACAGCTTTACGGAACAGTCCTAATTCCTGAAGCTGTCTACCGAGAACTGACTGATCCCAACTTTCCAGTTGCAGGTGCAACTGAAGTACAAACTTTTATCTGGATTGAAACTCGTCCAGTTCAAGATCGAACATTGGTTGAAGCACTCAGCAATGAACTGGATATTGGTGAAGCTGAAGCGATCGCTCTAGCAGTGGAAATGAAAGCAGATCAAGTGTTGATTGATGAACGTCGTGGTCGCATGGTTGCAGCTAGCCTAAATCTTAGTTACACAGGAATTTTAGGGATCTTGGTTGAAGCTAAAAGTCAAAGGCTAATTTCTGCCGTGAAACCTCTGTTAGATGCTCTAATTAATCAAGCAGGATTCTGGGTGGCTGAACCTTTATACAAGAGGGTTTTGCAGCTTGTTGATGAAGATGACACTATTTAATATGCTCTAGCCTAGACCAAAGGTGGTATAGCTTTTATAACTACCATCACGCGTAGGCGTAGCCAGCCGTAGGCATCGCTTTAAGGTATATTTGGATTTTTGATGCTATTTCGCGTGAAAATTTGCTCAAGCCTAAATCACTCAGCAAGAATTTCTGGTGAAAAAACTGATTTGGTTGGGGAAGAAACCAGGATAATGAAGCATAATTAACCTTTATAGCTAAAAGCTGTCAGCCATCAGCCACAAGCTGAGATGGTAAAGTTTGAAGGCTTGTGATTCAACTTAAGTAATTGACTATGAGTACAGCAAATATTTCGCCAGCTATCCGCATAGGAGTACTAGGTTTCGGCGGACTCGGACAAGCCGCCGCCAAGGTACTTGCTGCTAAACAGGAAATGATTTTAGTCGCAGCCGCAGATCAAAAAGGTTACGCTTACGCTGCTGAAGGTTTAAATACTCAAGAATGCATTGCAACCTACCAGTCCCAAGGTTCGGTAGGTCATTTAGAGCCAGTTGGTACGTTAACAAATCAAAGTATTCAGGATGTAATTGAAATAGCTCAACCTGTGGATGGGTATTTTCTGGCTTTACCCAACTTGCCAAATGACTTTATTCCCTCTGTAGCCAAGGAGTTTATTAAATCTGGTTGGCGTGGGGTGCTAGTGGATGCGATTAAGCGCACCACTGCTGTAGAACAACTACTGGTAATGAAAGAAGAACTGCAAGCGGCCGGAATTACCTACATGACAGGATGTGGTGCTACACCTGGACTGTTAACCGCCGCCGCCGCATTAGCCGCCCAAAGCTACGCCGAAATTCATCAAGTCGAAATTACTTTTGGGGTGGGAATTGCTAACTGGGAAGCTTACCGCGCCACCGTTCGGGAAGACATTGGTCATATGCCTGGTTACACAGTGGAAACTGCTAGGGTCATGACTGACGCGGAAGTAGAAGCACTATTAGATAAAACTAATGGCGTGCTTACCTTGACGAATATGGAACACGCTGATGATGTGATGCTAGAGGTAGCGGGAATTTGCGATCGCGATCGCGTTACTGTTGGTGGTGTAGTCGATACTCGCAATCCCAAAAAGCCCCTCAGCACCAACGTTAAGGTAACAGGGCGTACCTTTGAAGGTAAGATTTCCACCCATACCTTTACTCTGGGAGATGAAACCAGTATGGCAGCCAATGTCTGCGGCCCTGCTTTTGGCTATCTCAAAGCTGGTAGACAATTGCACCAACGCGGCATTTATGGAATATTCACTGCTGCCGAAATTATGCCCCAATTTGTTAGGTAATAGTTAGGAGTTGGGAGTTAGGAGTTAGGAGTTAGGAGTTAAAAATATAAAATCGCAAATTTGAAGTCTCTGAATATGCTCTAAACTTGCGATTTTAAACTCCAAACTCCTGAGTGTTAACTTCTAAAGTTTTTCTAAGCTGGTGGAAGTTCTGGAGAGAAAATATCTGTAAAATTCTCCTCAAGCAGCGAATCTGGTGTTTGTATAATAAATGGAAGTTCAGCTCCTAAGAGTCCTCGTTGGATGCGTTCTAAAGTATCGTTAAAAACGACAAACAGAGGATATATTGTATTAGCTCCCTCACTCAAAATATGACTGTGGCGGAGAGGCATCAACCACTCATAATCATTGTCTAGGCAAACTTGGGTTTGTCGCCAACGTCCTAACAAATCAGAAAAGTCTTCGTGAGCACGGTGAATAAAGACTAAAATTTCTGCTCCTGTTTTGATTTTCCACTCTGGATCGCACATCAAAATTGCCACATCACAGGGTAAGCAAATCGTTTGTGGGGCTGTTGTAGCAGTGTTGCGAAGACGGACAATTGGCAAGGGAATAGTGATGACACTTTCATCTGGACGGCGCAGACTGGGAATCATCTCTAAGTATGGCCGATATTGCTTTAGTAAGGCGATCGCAGCTAGGTGATTGCTGTACTCTGCCAAACTCGCTTCGTAGTGAGATTTTTGCACAGTCATAGTTTATTAAATAGTTAGGAGTTAGGAGTTAGGAGGTAAAAATAAAATTTATAAGTTAGGAGTGAAGAATGAAGATGATAAATAGAGAGTTTAAACTTCTAACTTATAACTCCTAACTCCTAACTATTAATCCCCTATCCCAGCTTTTCAAACACCGCAAACATAGGCAGATACATCGCTAACAAAATGGTTCCAACCATTCCCCCTAGAACTACAATCATTACCGGTTCCAAAATACTGGTCATTGCTTTTACTGCTTGCTCGACTTCATCTTCATAGAAATCGGCAACTTTCATCAACATTGCATCTAATTCTCCAGTTTCTTCTCCGATACTAATCATCTGAATTGCCATAGCCGGAAAAACGCTATCTTTTTGTAAAGCAATGCTAATCATACCTCCTTGTTGAATTTCCATGCGGGCTGCGTCTATAGCATTGGCAATTACTTGGTTTCCTGATGTATCTCGGACAATTTCCAGGCAAGTTAAAATTGGTACACCTGAACGAGTCAAAGAACCAAAAGTCCGGCTAAAGCGGGCAACCGAAGATTTTTGAATTAAGTCACCAAATAATGGCATCTTGAGGGAAAGACGATCAATTGTGATGCGACCAACAGGAGTTTTACCGTATTGTGTAAAGGCAACTTTCAGTGCTACAAGAACACCGATAAGTACGAAAACCTTTGGACTTCTCAAAAATTGGCTAGCATCCATCAAAAATTGCGTTAAAGCTGGTAATTCAGTTCCGATTTCTGTAAAAATCTTTGCAAAAACAGGAATGAGAAAAATGGTCATGCCGAGAAAGATAGCAACTGCTATAAAACCCACAACCACTGGATAAGACAATGCTGATTTAATTTGGTTTTGTAAGCGGGCAACATCTTCTAACAACTTGGCTAAACGATTCAATACTTCGTCTAGAACACCACCAACTTCGCCTGCTTGAATCATACTTACATATAATCCATCGAAGCAGTCAGGATGCTTCCGCATTGACTCTGAAAGATTCATTCCGCTTTGAACATCACTGCTAATGTCCACAAGAGCTTGTTTCAGTTTAGGATTACTACACTGTTCAGAAAGTACCCCCAGACTTCTAACTATTGCAACTCCTGCGTTCATCAAAACGGCAAATTGACGGGAAAAAACGGCTTTGTCTTTCACAGAAACCTTAACTAAGGAAGTCTGGAATTTTTTTAAGTCAAAATTTGCCTGAAATCCTTGAAATTGTTTGAGTTCTTGAACTACAAAACCTTGATCTCTGAGATTAGTACGAGCTTGCGTCAAGGATTCAGCAGTAATTTTTTCTGTTCGGGATTTTCCTTGAGAATCCCGAACACGGGCAACGTAGGTTGGCATAAATCAATTCAAAATTCAAAATTCAAAATTTAAAATAATCAAGGGTTTCCACCCTCTTCATCTCTCCTATTCCCAATTCCTTTAATGCGCTCTGGCAGCCGCACCGGGTTTCGCACCTGCGGCAACTGCTTGCGGTGTAGAAGTGCCGATGAGGCGTTGGATCTCATCTGGCTTAGAAGTCTTAGACATCGCCGCTTCAAAGGAAATCGTTCCTGCTTTGTAAAAATCGGCTAAAACCTTCTCCAGAGTTTGCATCCCCAATTTGCCGCCAGTTTGAATAGCTGAGTAAATTTGAGATGTTTTGCCTTCTCGAATCAAGTTAGAAATAGCAGGAGTAACAATCAGAATTTCTTGAGCCATCACCCGACCATACTCACCGGGTTTAGGGTTTTTCTTGGACACCAAGGTTTGGCTAAATACTGCCACTAACGAGTTAGATAATTGCACCCGGACTTGGGTTTGTCTTTCATGGGGGAAAACGTCGATAATCCGGTCAACTGTCTGTGCTGCGGAACTGGTGTGGAGAGTACCAAATACCAAGTGTCCTGTTTCGGCTGCGGAAATTGCCAAAGAAATCGTTTCCAAATCGCGCATTTCTCCCACCAGAACAATGTCTGGATCTTCTCGCAAAGCTGCTTTCAAAGCATTAGCAAAGCTCTTAGTATCTTCACCCAGTTGCCGTTGGTGAACCAAGCTTTTAATTGGTTCGTAGACAAATTCAATTGGGTCTTCCACCGTTAAAATATGCTCTGCTTTAGTGCGGTTAATCAAGTCGATCATTGCCGCTAAGGTAGTTGTCTTGCCGGAACCTGTAGGGCCTGTTACCAGAATTAATCCTCTGGGCTTATCTGTCATTTCCCGCACCACATCTGGCAAACCTAATTTTTCAAAGTTAGGAATCTTAGAACTTAATGCCCGTAAGCAAGCAGCATAAGAACCACGTTCTTTATAGACATTGACCCGGAAGCGAGCTAGACCCTTAACACCATAAGAACAATCCAACTCCCAGTTTTGCTCTAAAGTTTTACGCTGGGTGTTGTTGAGCATACTAAAAATCAGCCTTTGACATTGATCGGCTGTCAATACATGCTCACCTATGGGGGTGAGTTTGCCACTGATCCGGAAGTAAGGAGGCAAACCTGCGGATAAATGCATATCCGAGCCACCCATTTCAATCAACTGTTCCATCAGGTCTTCAATCATCATTTCCATAGTTCTGCTTCCTTTTAATGTTTGTTATTTGTCCTTGTTGTCATTTGTTTAAAGTTACTAACCAATGACTAATGACTATTACTCTTAAAACCGGGATGTCATACAGTAGGGACAATCCAGCCATTCTTGTTTCAATGTGGCATCACAAGTCCGGCAAGTAAGACCAGTCTTGCGTTTGGCTTTTAACTCGGCTTCCAAACCAGTATCAGTAAACGTCACTCGTTCTACTTCTTCTAGAGTGGTGGAACCTTGGCGCACTAAGTCCAAGCTGTAAGCCAGCAAGGTTTTCATGCCCTCTTCTATTGCCACTTCCTTGATACGTTCCGTGGGTGCATCTTCGTTAATGAGAGTTTGCAAGTTTTCGGTGACTCGCATGACTTCATAAACACCACAACGCCCTTTGTAGCCGATGCCATTACATTTTGAGCAAAGCTGATTTTTGGTTTTGGCTTCCGCGATCGCTTCTAATGTCAAGGTGTTAGCTTTATAGAAGGTGACTCCCACATCAGAGGAAGCTGATAGACCATAACGAGCTAGTTCCTCAGTTGTAGGAGTGTAGGGAACACGACATTCAGAACATACACGCCGCACCAGACGTTGAGCTAGAACGCCAATTAGGGAACTAGAAACCATGAAAGGCTCAATCCCCATTTCTCCCAAACGAGCGATCGCTCCTGGGGCATCATTGGTATGTAAGGTAGTTAATACTAAGTGACCAGTCAAGGCAGCTTCAATCGCTGTTTTTGCTGTTTCCTTATCCCGCGTTTCACCCACCAGCAGCACATCTGGATCTTGCCGCAAGAAAGCCCGCAAAGCGGTAGCAAAATCTAGCCCTTTTTCCCGAATTACCTGTACTTGAGTAATCCCTGGAAGACTGTACTCAATCGGGTCTTCTACAGTACTGATATTAATTCCGGGATCATTCTTTTCTGAGAGTGCAGAATACAGCGAGGTTGTTTTCCCAGAACCAGTTGGCCCAGTTACCAAAATTAGACCAAAAGGACGGCTAACCATATCCTTGACGATATCTAAAGTCTCTGGATCGGTAATTAACTTATCTAATCCCAGTTGGGTGGAGGAGTTATCCAAAATCCGTAGCACCACCTTTTCCCCGTAGCGACTGGGTAAGGTATTCACCCGGAAGTCCACCTTACGTCCCTCAAACATCCGCCGGATACGTCCATCTTGGGGTAGACGGCGTTCAGCAATGTCTAGATTGGAGATGATTTTAAATCGGGCTGTCACCGCCGGGATAATTTTTTTCGGTAGGGGATCAAAAGCTTCACGCAGTACGCCATCTTTCCGAAAGCGAATGCGTAAGTTTTCTTCTTGCGGTTCGATATGAATGTCAGAAACGCCCTCATGCAAGGCTTTAGCCAGGATTCTGTTAACTAGGTTGATGACTGGGGCATCCTCTGCACCCTTCATCGCTGCCCCTAAATCAGCCTCCATTTCTTCAGGAGCATCCGAAATATCGAGATTTCCGAGGTTTTCTAAATCCTGATTAATATCTGTAAACTTTTCTTGTTCCAGGTGCTTTTGCCGAACAGCCATTTCATCCAGATATTGGTTGATTAGCTGCTGGTAGTCTTCCTGTGTAATGACCATGCGCTGCAACGCCAAGCCTTGGGGGCGCAAGATGCGGTTCAAGTCATCGGAAGCCTCTAGATTATCTGGAGCAACCATCGCCACTAAAACTGAAGGTGGGGTTTGGTCTTCGTGTTTCGATAATGGTACTAAACGATGGCGACGACAGATATCCACTGGGATGAGGGTTTCAATCAGGTTCCCCATCATCGTGCTGCCAAAGGAATTGACTTCCGGATCAAGGAATTCAACACCGTATAGTATTTTAAGTTCAAATAGCTGCTGTTTTTTGTATTGCCTGAGCAACTCAGGTGATAGTTGTTGCCCAGTGATTGACTCTAGTACTTCCGTTAAGGGTCTGCCAGATTTGCGGCTTTCAATTAGTGCCTGCCTCATCTGCTCGGTATTGACATAGCCAGATTGCACTAGCTTGTTGCCGAAGGGCGAAAACTCTGTTCTGGTAGTTAGAGCGGTACTGCGCCGTTGTGGTGACGAGTAAGTCATAAATGAGCAATTGATTTGGGGAAACCTATGCTTAAAGTATTCCCAGGCTGTGAGACAGAATTCTCATTTCCTAAAAAAGTCCTGAGTCACGTCACTTTCCTCCGAATTTAAAATGACGCTCTCTACGAGACGCTACGCGTAGCGTCTCGTAGAGAAGCCTCTCGTTCGCGTTAGCGTGTCCCCTTGGGAGAAAAGAAGGCTATTACGCTGCGCTAACAAAATTCAAAATATTTTCAAATAAAATGAGGGACGAGTCACATTCAGCACTACTATTGCAAATTACTCGTTCGGGTTACCGCCTTAGTAGAGTCTGGGCTAACGTGTTCACCATTTGTCACAATAAGATGACGGTTACATCACTTCCAGGAACTTATCGGCAAAAAAATCAGCCTCAGTGGCACGTCGTGGATGACGACGGTTGCAAGCTGTGGAGATACACTGCCATAAAAAGCATCTGGAATGAGTAGACAATGATGGATGAAAATAAACAGATAAACAATACAAGCCAGCAATTGGGTGAACCAACAGAGGTAAAGCAAGCAATGAAGAGTGACTCCCCAGCCCAAACTAATTTCAATGAATCTGGTAGCGAGGTTGCAGAGCAAGTGGCAGCCCAAACTAATGTATCGGGAGATACGACTACTCTCAATCAAGAAAATGGTGTCGCTGCAACTGAAGTGGAAACGACAGCTTTGGCAGAACTGACTCAACAAATCGAGTCTCTCAAAACCCAACTAGAAGAGCGTAGTACGCAATATATGCGGATTGCCGCTGATTTTGAGAATTATCGGAAACGTACTAGCAAAGAAAAAGAAGAGCTAGAGACACAAATCAAGCGGAATACCATTCTGGAATTGCTGCCAGTAGTCGATAATTTTGAGCGGGCGCGATCGCACCTCAAACCTCAATCTGATGGCGAAATGACCATGCACAAAAGTTACCAAGGCGTTTACAAACAATTAGTAGATAGCCTGAAGCGCTTGGGTGTATCACCAATGCGTCCTGAAGGCCAAGAATTTGATCCTAACCTGCACGAAGCAGTAATGCGCGAACCTACGGATGAACATCCTGAAGGAACAGTGTTAGAAGAGTTAGTGCGCGGATACTTCTTGGGCGAACGCGTGCTACGCCATGCAATGGTCAAAGTAGCTGCTCCTAAGGAAGATACCCCTGCTGCACCAGAAGATCAGTCGAGTTCAGCCAACAGTTAAGCTGTAGTCGCTCGCCTCACTGACCTGAAGTGCCTGGGTTCTAGCAAGGACGAGCATCGCGTACCTAAAACTTGGACAAGGCTTTGGATAACTCTCTGTGCTTAACTTCTCTTTTGCTACCAGCAACAGGGATTCCACAGACGTTATCCGCTAGCCTTGGTTCAAAGCAAAAAAGTTAGTCCGCGACATATTACAGCATAAAGAATCAGTAAAAATACTGGCAAGTATGGGAAAAGTTATTGGGATCGACTTAGGCACTACTAACAGTTGCGTCGCAGTTTTGGAGGGCGGTCAACCACTGGTGATCTCCAATTCTGAAGGTGGACGAACTACTCCAAGTATTGTGGGATTTGGGAAGAGTGGCGATCGCTTGGTTGGTCAATTGGCAAAGCGCCAAGCCGTAACCAATGCCGAAAACACAATTTACAGTATTAAACGATTCATCGGGCGGCGTTGGGATGACACTGATATAGAACGCGATCGCGTCCCCTACAACTGCATCAAAGGTCGAGACGATACCGTTGATGTTCAAATTCGCTCAAAAAACTACACGCCACAAGAACTATCCGCCATGATCCTGCAAAAGCTCAAGCAGGATGCGGAAAACTTTTTGGGTGAGGAGGTCACTCAGGCAGTGATCACCGTACCAGCATATTTTACAGATGCCCAAAGACAAGCAACTAAAGATGCTGGCACAATTGCTGGACTAGAAGTCCTGCGAATCATTAATGAACCAACAGCTGCGGCTTTAGCTTTCGGATTGGAAAAGCAAGACCAAGAGCAGCTAATTTTAGTATTTGACTTGGGAGGCGGTACCTTCGACGTATCGATCTTGCAACTTGGAGATGGTGTTTTTGAAGTTAAGGCGACTTGTGGCAACAACCACCTAGGTGGAGACGACTTTGATAATGCGATCGTGCGTTGGATGATGGAACGTTTCCAGCAGCAAGAAAAGATCGACCTTTCCCAAGATAAGATGGCACTGCAACGCCTGCGGGAAGCAGCGGAAAAGGCAAAAATTGAACTCTCCAGCATGGTGAATACCTCCATCAACTTGCCGTTTATCACGGCTGATAATACCGGGCCAAAACATCTGGAGATGGAACTCAGCCGCTCTAAATTTGAAGAGCTTGCAGGGAAATTAATTGAAGGTACCATCGAACCAATGATCCAAGCGCTCAAAGATGCGGATCTCAAACCACAAGCTATAGATCGGATTATTTTGGTAGGTGGTTCTACTCGTATTCCCGCAGTTCAAAATGCGCTGATTAAGTTTTTCAATGGCAAAGCTCCCGATCGCTCTATCAACCCTGACGAAGCGGTAGCATTAGGAGCGGCTATCCAAGCAGGGGTGTTGGGTGGCGAAGTAGATAATCTCTTACTTTTGGATGTCACTCCTTTGTCTTTGGGAATTGAAACTTTGGGTGAAGTGTTCACCAAAATTATTGAACGCAACACCACAATTCCTACAAGTAGGTCACAAATTTTTTCCACAGCAGTTGATGGGCAAACCTCAGTAGAAATTCACATCCTCCAAGGTGAACGGGCAATGTCACGAGATAACAAGAGTCTCGGCAAGTTTTTGCTAGCAGGAATACCCCCATCGCCCCGTGGTGTGCCGCAAATCGAAGTATCCTTTGAAATCGATGTCAACGGCATCCTGAAGGTTTCTGCCCAAGACAAAGGTACAGGTCGAGAACAGAGTATCAGGATTACCAATACAGGTGGTTTGAGTACCAACGAAGTTGAACGGATGCGCCAAGAGGCCGAACTGTTTTCCGAAGAAGATAGAAGACGTAAAGAACTGGTTGAACTCAAAAACCAAGCAGATAATCTGTTGTTCAGTTACGAATCCACCATCAAGGATAATAGCAACTTTATCGGCGACCAGATGAAAACCTTGGCTAGTGAAAAAGTTTCACAACTCCAAGCTGCAATGATTGACTCTAGCATCTCCACAGTAGAATTTAAGCAGCGCTTAGACGACTTCCAACAAACCCTGTTTGCAATTGGTGCTGATGTCTACAATCGAGCTAACAGCCAAACAGATGAGATTGAAGAGGCTTCAGGTAGTCACTTTACCCCAGAAGTAGACTCACCAATGAACGGTACACTCATACCACAATTCAACTTTGATTTCGACGAAGAAAGTACTGCCCAGGTTGATTATGAGGCGATAGATTAGGGATTGGACATGGGGTATGGGTTATGGGGCTTATTAGTCATTAGTTATTTCTTCCCCGTCTCCCCTGCTCCCCCACCTCCTTCATCTTCCCCACTCCCCAAAGTTGCAGATTTTTGTTAAAAGAATTTAATCTATCTAAAATATATATTAATTATAAATTTAGCGAAGTTTCACAAGACCCCAGCGGTTTGCTAGATTGTAGAAGCAAATTACAGTGGGCTAGGCAGTGTGCCAGTTCAGATGCACTTCCATTGCATATGGGTGGTTTTCCACACCTAATGGTGCGGCTAGCCCCTCTGGTTAATGGGCGGGGTTTTCCTCTCCTACGTAGCACAATTGTAAAAGAGATAGCCGACTCGGCAGTGAGAAGTCTGAGCATAGGCTTCCTCTGCTCATAAATTCTGTGGCTTTTGTCGTCTCCCACGAGGAAAGCACATGTTGCTCAAGATTTGTCGGTGATTTTTGTAAAGGGTAAAGGGTAAAATCAATTATTAACAAAAATTAATTTTATCTTCTGCCTGACCTCCGGCAAGCCACCCTCTGAAGGACACTGCATTGCTCTTCTAGAGCTGTAGGCAAAACGCCTTCCTGTAGGGTAGCAAGTGACCGCGAGTGACGTTCTACTGCCTTCTGCTTTCTTCCTTCTAACTTTTACCTTTGCTATATGGCCCGCGACTATTATGAAATCCTGGGTGTCTCTCGTGACACCGACAAAGAAGAAATCAAACAAGCCTATCGCCGTTTAGCCCGGAAGTTTCACCCAGACGTGAACAAAGAACCGGGCGCGGAGGATCGCTTTAAAGAAATTAACCGTGCTTATGAGGTACTCTCAGAGCCAGAAACCCGCGCTCGTTACGATCGCTTTGGTCCAGAGGGTGTATCAGGTGCTGCTGGCCCTGGCTTCCAAGATGTCGGCGATATGGGTGGTTTTGCCGATATATTTGAAAGCATTTTTAGCGGCTTTGCTGGCGGTATGGGTAGTCCCACGCAACAAAGACGGCGCAGTGGGCCTGCCAGGGGCGATGACCTACGGCTAGACCTGAAGTTAGACTTTCGGGAAGCGGTATTTGGCGGCGAAAAAGAAATTCGCATTTCCCATCTAGAAAATTGTGAAGTCTGTAGCGGTTCTGGTGCTAAACCTGGAACCCGCCCCCGGACTTGTTCTACTTGTAGCGGATCGGGTCAAGTCCGCCGTGTCACTAGAACACCCTTTGGCAGTTTTACCCAAGTCTCAACTTGTCCCACCTGTAATGGGACAGGGATGGTAATTGAAGATAAGTGTGATGCCTGTGATGGAAAGGGCGCAAATCAAGTTACAAAGAAACTCAAAATTACCATTCCGGCTGGGGTGGATAATGGCACACGCTTGCGGATTTCTAGTGAAGGAGATGCCGGTCAACGCAGTGGCCCTCCTGGAGATTTATACGTTTACTTGTTCGTAAATGAGGACGAGGAATTCCAACGGGATGGCATTAATATTCTCTCTGAAATCAAACTTAGCTATCTGCAAGCGATTTTAGGTTGTCGGTTAGAGGTAGATACGGTAGATGGGCCAGTGGAACTAATCATTCCGGCTGGAACCCAGCCCAATACGGTGATGAAGTTAGAAAATCGCGGTGTACCCCGTTTGGGTAATCCGGTTAGTAGAGGGGATCATATGCTGACAGTATTAATTGATATTCCCACCAAGGTCACCCCTGAGGAGAGGGAACTGTTGGAGAAACTGGCTAAAATTAAGGGAGATCGCACTGGTAAAGGCGGTCTAGAAGGATTCTTGGGAAACTTATTTAAGTAATGAAGCCCTCTTCTCTTTTAACTCCCGATGCTCAACTTGATTTACGCGGCACCCCTTGCCCAATTAATTTTGTGCGGACAAAACTACGTCTGGAGAAAATGCCATTGGGAGGTTTGCTAGAAGTCTGGCTAGACCCTGGTGAGCCGATTGAGCAGGTTCCCGATAGTCTGACAATGGCAGGTTATCAGGTAGAACAAATTACAGACTGTAGTAGTTATTTTTCTCTGATAGTACGCCGTCCAGTTACTGGCCAATGACAGGGGAAAATTTTGCCACAACTGGACAGTTATTGGGTACGGTGCTAGCCGTGCAAGCTAATTTTTACCGAGTACAGCTGGATGAAAAGGATGAGGAGATGAGGGAGCAAGATCCTCCTCATCTTCCCCATCCCCCTCATCCCCTCCTGCTGCTCTGTACTCGCCGAACACGCCTGAAAAAAATTGGGCAACAGGTGATGGTAGGCGATCGCGTTGTGGTAGAAGAGCCAGATTGGGCTGGGGGACGGGGAGCGATCGCTGATGTCTTACCCCGTCACAGCGAATTAGATCGTCCGGCGATCGCCAATGTCAACCAAATCCTATTAGTATTTGCCGTTGCCGATCCGCCTTTGGAACCTTATCAACTGAGTCGGTTTCTGATTAAGGCTGAGTCTACTGGCTTAAATGTGCTTTTATGTTTGAATAAAAGTGATTTAATTTCCCAACAGGAACAGCAGCAAGTTAGCGATCGCTTGCTTGGTTGGGGCTATCAACCGATATTTATCAGCGTCAAAGATGGTATAAATACCGACCAAGCAGCCAGATATTTGAGCAATAAAGTTACTGTAATTGCTGGGCCTTCCGGCGTTGGCAAATCCAGCCTGATTAATACGCTGATTGACTCTCTTCAGCTGCGAGTGGGAGAAGTTTCTGGCAAACTGGCTCGTGGTCGTCATACCACTCGCCATATAGAATTATTTGAGTTGCCTAACGGTGGTTTGTTGGCAGACACTCCCGGCTTTAACCAGCCAGACATGGATTGTAACCCAGAAGAATTAATCCATTATTTCCCAGAAGCAAGAAAGCGGTTAGCAGTTGCTAGCTGTCGGTTTAGTGATTGTCTGCATCGAGATGAGCCTGAGTGCGTGGTGCGGGGAGACTGGGAACGATATGAACATTATTTAGAATTTTTGTCCGATGCGATCGCCCGTCAAACTCAGCTGCACCAACAAGCTGATCCTGAATCTACCATGAAGTTAAAAAGCAAAAGCAAAGGCAAAGGGCAGAGTCAATACGAACCCAAGTTAGAAAGTAAAAAATACCGCCGCATTTCCCGGAAGACTCAATTACAAGACTTGCAGGAATTATATCGAGATGAGGAATAAGGAGTGCGATGTCTACGACGGGCTGCACCTACGCACTAATATGTAAAGGTTTGTCACTACAGCATCGATACAAATATAAAAACTATCTTGTCTGGTAGATTACGCTTTTTTACCCCAGATGAACATCTAGTAATGTTGCTAGCAGAAGCAAATCAACAGTTACAGCAAGGCAAGCAATAACTAGAACAGGAATGCCAACGTGCTGAAAAATTGGCAGAACGCTTACGAGCCATAGGAATTGAAGCTGAGTAAATATTTTAAGTACAGGATTATAGAATAAACAAATAGGCAGGTTTTACAGAGATTCAAAGCTAGTTAACAACACGCGGTGGGGGTACAACATTATTGTGCGCCTACAAACACTGTATTTAACTCAATTGAAAACTGCTTTTACGATCCCCATAAGTCTTAAAATATTGTTAATTTCTGCCAAACCTCTCGACCTTCAACTTACAAGTATCACCCCAAAATCACTATGGCTATCGGCTACGTCGCGCTTGTACTCCACGCACATCTGCCCTTCGTTCGTCACCCGGAAAGTGACTACGTGCTGGAGGAAGAATGGCTCTATGAAGCCATCACAGAAACCTACATCCCCTTATTGAAAGTATTTGAAGGCTTAAAGCGAGACGGTATCGACTTTAAAATCACGATGAGTATGACACCACCTCTAGTGTCGATGCTTCGTGATCCTCTGCTGCAAGAACGCTATGACGCGCACTTGACCCAACTAGAAGAACTTATAGAACTAGAAGCAGAACATAATGTCAATAACGGACATCTTCGTTATTTAGCCGAACATTACATTACTGAGTTTAAAGAAGCGCGTCAGATATGGGAACGCAATCAAGGTGACTTGGTGACAGCTTTTAAGCAGTTCCAAGACAGTAACAACCTGGAAATCATCACTTGCGGCGCTACTCACGGCTATTTGCCGTTGATGAAAATGTATCCAGAGGCGGTATGGGCGCAAATTCAGGTAGCTTGCGAACATTACGAGCAAAGCTTTGGACAAGCACCCAGAGGCATTTGGTTGCCTGAATGCGCCTACTATGAAGGTTTAGAGCGGATGCTAGCCGATGCTGGGTTACGCTACTTCCTCACTGATGGGCATGGCATCCTTTATGCCCGTCCCCGTCCGCGCTTTGGCACTTATGCCCCAATTTATACAGAAACTGGTGTTGCTGTCTTTGGACGAGATCATGAATCTTCCCAACAGGTATGGTCTTCTGAGGTGGGCTATCCTGGGGCGGCGGAATATCGGGAATTTTACAAAGATTTGGGCTGGGAAGCAGAATATGAGTACATCAAGCCCTACATTATGCCCAATGGTCAGCGGAAAAACACGGGCATTAAGTATCACAAAATTACTGGGCGTGGCTTAGGACTTTCAGATAAAGCACTCTACGATCCGTATTGGGCTAAGGAAAAGGCTGCGGAACACGCTGCTAACTTTATGTATAACCGAGAGCGGCAATCTGAGCATCTCTATGGTATAATGCAGCGACCGCCAATTATCGTTTCGCCTTATGACGCAGAGTTATTTGGACATTGGTGGTATGAAGGTCCCTGGTTCATCGATTACCTATTCCGCAAGTCATGGTATGACCAAGGAACCTATGCAATGACCCATTTAGCAGACTATTTGCGAGATCAGCCGACGCAGCAAGTTTGTCGCCCTTCGCAATCAAGTTGGGGTTTCAAGGGTTTCCACGAGTATTGGTTGAACGAAACGAATGCGTGGGTTTATCCGCATTTGCACAAAGCTGCTGAACGGATGATTGAAATATCGCATTTGGAACCAGAGGATGAATTGCAGTGGAGAGCGCTCAACCAAGCAGCAAGGGAATTGTTGTTAGCACAATCTTCCGACTGGGCATTTATTATGCGGACGGGAACGATGGTACCCTATGCGGTGAGACGGACGCGATCGCACCTGATGCGGTTTAATAAGCTCTATGAAGACGTTAAAATCCGCAAAGTTGACAGTGGTTGGCTGGAAAAAGTCGAGTTAATGGATAATATTTTCCCCGAAATCAACTATCGCGTCTACCGTCCACTATAGGCTCACACAAAGTAATCAACAGCAGTAAGGTGGGCAATGCCCACCTTATATTAGTAGTAAGGAGTGTTTATTTTTCCAACAACAGAGCGTTTATGAAATTCAGTCCGCTCTAACAAGAATTGCTGATAATGCTGAAAATTTTAGTGACTGGTGCGACTGGAAATGTCGGTCAAGAAGTTCTTCGCTTACTGCTATCCCACGATTGTAATGTCTGTGCCGCAGTTAGAAATCCGAAGAGCGCTAAACAGATATTAGGCAGCAATATCCAGAGCGTCCCGTTCGATTTTAACAATCCCGACACCTTTGCTCATGCTTTTGAGAAAGTCAATAAACTTTTTTTAGTGCGTCCGCCTGCCCTTGCGAATGTTCGCAAACAAATTGCCCCAGCGCTCGATGCTGCAAAACTTGCAGGCGTTGAGCATATCGTGTTTCTTTCAATACTGGGAGCCGAACGCAACCCTTTTGTGCCGCACTCAAAAATTGAAGGCTATATCGAACAATTGGGTATTCCTGCCACCTTTTTACGGGGCAGCTTTTTTATGCAAAATCTTAACACCACCCATCTAGAAGACATCAAAACTCGTGGTGAATTGCTGATGCCAGCAGGTAATGGTAAAACAAGTTTTATTGATGTGCGAGATATTGCTGCTGTTGCAGTTCGTACTTTGATTGAAGATGGTCATCAGTCACGAGCCTATGCGCTTACGGGTGCAGAAGCCTTAACCTATTACGAAGTAGCTGACATCTTCACATCGGTTTTAGGTAAAAGGGTACGCTATAATCCCTATGCGCTAAAGTTTGTTCGACAAATGCGCTTATCGGGGTTGCCAATGGACTTTGTTTTAGTAATGGTAGCAATCTACACAACCGCTCGTTTAGGATTGGCGGGCAACATCACATCTGATACAGAGCAATTGCTCAATCGTTCACCGCTGACTATACGACAGTATGTCGAGGACTATCGACATTTTTGGTTATAAAGTAAGTGGCATAGCGGTTTTTGTCAATCGCTCCAAATTGCAAAAGCCGATGACAGATATATTGGCAGATTTCGTTTAAGTTCATCCCACCCCTAAAAGGGGATGGTATTTTACGTTGACTGATGACGGTTAACAGTCAACAGTCATCAGTCATCAGTCAACAGCGGCGGGGCGACTATCCCAGACACCCTTTGAAAAAGTGAGCTTCCCGCCGCTTTGGTGAGTATGCCTATCAATATAATCATATATGAATATGCTTCCCGCTCTAATCTCAGCAATTAGATGCTTGGAAAGAGAGTTTTGAATGTTTTAAGATAATCAAGGAAATTGCAATTAAATGCAAGCATATTCTCGATAGAGCCGCCGATAGTTTTTGTAAGTTAATCATTTTTAGCTAGGTAGCAATAATGGAAAATACATTAGTTGATAAAACCTTCCGTGACAGCGATGGCAAAATTGTTATAGCTCAGATGCCAAACCTACCGCTTATTGTTTGGATAGTAACTAGTTTACTAACTCTAGTTTTTACAAGTGGCAAAATTAATACAGTGTTAGACGTACTGGCAACTGGCTCCTTGTTTACTTGGGCGTGGTTGGAATTATTTCAAGGTGTTAATTATTTTCGGAGAGCGCTAGGTCTTGCTGTATTTATTGGTATTATCGCATTCAAAATTCAGTAGTTATAACTGTTCGCGTATGGGTAAAATTCTTCAGTCATGGCAGTAGATAAGTCAATCACAGAACAATACTACAAATAACCATGAAAATGTCTCTTTGCTCATCTCTAATGATTAGTTCCTAGACCCTATTTTCAAACTAGTTTTGATATTATTTGCCAATTGTAGAGAATAAAGGTTTGCATATACTCCCTTTTGCTCCATCAATTGTGCATGTGTACCTTGTTCGATGATTTGTCCTTGCTCGATGACTAATACCTTGTCTGCGTTAGTTACAGTCGTCAGGCGGTGAGCGATAATAAAGCTGGTGCGACCTTTAATTAAATTAGCGATCGCTTGCTGAACTAAATTCTCTGTTTGGCTGTCAATGTTACTGGTTGCTTCGTCCAAAATCAAGATGCGCGGGTTGACCAAAACCGCACGAGCTATACTGATTAATTGTTGTTGTCCTTTGCTGAGATTCATTCCCCGTTCTCCTAATTGTGTAGCGTAGGCTTCGGGTAAGGTCAAGATAAAGTCATGAATATTTGCAATCTTTGCAGCTGCTTCAATTTCTGCTGTTGTTGCTTGAGGATTGCCAAAGGCAATATTTTCGGCAACGCTACTGCTGAAAATCATAGTATCTTGTGACACAACACCAATTTGACGACGCAAGCTGGCTTGTGTAACTTTTCGTATATCTATATCATCAATTTTTACTGCACCATCTGACACATCATAGAAGCGGGAAAGCAGGCTAATTATAGTAGTTTTTCCTGCACCAGTGGCTCCAACTAAAGCGATCGCTTGTCCTGCTTCAGCATTAAAAGATACATTTTCTAAAACCTTCTGTCCAGGCTTATACTCAAAATTTACATGTTCAAATTGAACTTTACCCTGAATTGGTGGCATTGCGATCGCATCTGTGGCATCTTGAAGCTGGACTGGTTCATCCAAAAGCAAAAATATCCTTTCTAATCCGGCTAATCCAGATTGTGCTTGAGTATAGAAGTTACTGATAAGTTGGATGGGTTGAAAAAATTGCTGGACATAAAACAAAAATGCGGTGACTGCTCCCACTGTCATGATATTTTGATAGACGAGAAAACCACCATAAGCTAATACAATCCCCCAAGCAAGTGTATTAAATAGGTCTATTGTTGGTAGAAAAGCAGCAGTAATTGCTGTAGCTTGAATATTGGCATTTCGGTTGTCTGCATTAAGTGTGCGGAACTCTTGAATGTTGAGTTGTGCGCGGTTAAATGCTTGAACTTCCTGGATATTGTTAAGATTTTCTTCTATTTTAATCGAAAGTTGAGAAATTGTTTGTCTCGTAATGCGAAACTTTGCTCTAGCTAACCGTGCAAAAAAGGCAGTTGTCAATAGTATGATTGGCATCATTAGGCTAGTAATTAAACCTAATTGTAAGTTTATATAAAGCATGAATATAGCACTTACTAATAAACCAAAAAAGCTACCAATAACTTGTGGCAAGATAGGGCTGAATAATTGATTTAAGGTATTTACATCGCTCAGTAGACGACTCATTAAATCACCCGCTTTACTTTGATCGAAAAAGCTGAGGGGTAATGTTTGTAATTTGTTCATAATATCTTGGCGTAATTGTGCGAGTATACGCTGCATAATCACGCCAACTTTAACAATCAAAGTGCGACTTGAGAAAAACCCAATAAAATATACTATTGATAATATAACGAGCATCCATAACAATCCTAATAAATTACCTTTTACTATCAAATTATCTACTGACCAACCAGTCAGTAATGGTGCTATGGCTTGGGTAATTGAGCTAATAATAATTAGCCCCAAAATCTTAGGGATACCTTTGATATATGGGCGAAAGTATTGACTAAAACGACGTATAACAGGTAATGGTGTATTTACCTTTGATGCCGATTCCAAAATATTATTTCTTCTGTTCATAGATGACATAAGGATAAGAGCAAGGTGAAGATAATATCATGTCCGCGTAAATAACCGTCATTACGACCGTTTTCAGAGAAGGGAAGTAATCGCAAAACCTTGTAATTGCTTCCCTATGGGAATGCCAAAGGCGAATATTTCGCAATGACAAATGATAAGTAATTAACTCTAGTTGATATCAGCCTCTGACAATAACTAATGTCAAAAATAATGAAATTAGTTCGTATTAAGCGGCTCATTTATATTTTTAGGATGGTATTTTCGATTAACTCTACATAGGAACCTCTGGTGACTAACTGTCCTTGATCAATTATGAAAACTTCGTCAGCACTATTTACTATATTATTAATCCGTTGGCTGAGAAAAATTATAGTACATTGGCGCTGCTGCATTAGTAATTTGAAGAATTCTTGAATTAACGCTCCTGTCTTTGCATCAACAGCAGAAAGACTATCATCTATAATCAAAATTTTGTAATCATTTATCAATATACGAGCGATAGTAATTCTTTGTTTTTGCCCACCTGATAAACCAATTCCTCGTTCACCAATAACAGTATCGTAACTATCAGGTAAACTAATAATAAAATCGTGGATTTGAGCAAATTTAGCTGCTTCAATCACCTTTGAAAGAGAAGCATCTGGTATTCCATAAGCGATATTCTCACGGATAGTTCCAGAAAATAAATTTGCTTCTTGAGAAATAAAACCAATGTGAGAACGTAAGCTAATTAAATTTAAAGAGCGAACATCATATCCATCAACCTTGACTATTCCATTTGTCGCATCATAAAAGCGTGGTATCAATTTAGCAATTGTACTTTTACCTGCTCCCGTCATGCCTAAAATTGCCACTGTTTGACCTGTTTGAATTTCAAATGAAATACTATTTAAGGTATTTTCTTTTGCTTCTGGATAGCGAAAATCAACATTTTCAAACGAAATTTTGCCTTCGCATTTTTTCAAAAAAATTGCATTCGGAGATTCCCTAATTTCAATTTCTGTATCTATTACTTCATAAACTCTAGCTGCTGATGCTGCTGCTTGGGCAACAGATTGAAATGCGAAAGTCGTCTGAAATATTGGTTGAATAATAAATACTAAATAAGAATTGAAGGCGATTAATTTGCCAATAGAAAAGCTCTGGTTGATTACCTCTAAACCTCCGTAGCCAAAAATGATAACTGCAAGTAAATTGCTAATTAGAAAAATTATCGGAAATGTATCTCGCAACGCATAAATGGTTTTGATACTTGTTGCAATAAACTCTTGGTTAGCAACACCATAGCGGTTTATTTCTGTTTCTTGACGCACAAAAGCTTTGACTGCACGCACACCGAGTAAGTTTTCTTTTAAAATTGCGTTTAAATTCTCTAATTGCATCTGCGCCTTAGTAAATAAGGAAGCATTTTTCTGAAAAAATCCGCCTAGTAAAATGAATGAAATTGGGATAACTGCTAATGCTATTAGTGCCAACTTCCAATTCATTAATAGCAAAATTGCCACACTACTTAATAATACGATCGCAGCACCGAAAATTTGCAGCAGGGTGGCACCAATAAAGACGCAGATTTGTTCGATATCATTATTAATGCGGGTGAGCAATTGTGATGTGGGGGTGCGATCGTGGTAGCTTAAATTTAGATGCTGGGTTTGGCTAAAAAATGTGTTTCTAATGTCATAAGCAATACCTTGAGATACTGTCTCTGCAAAAAAACTTTGTCCAAAATTGAACAATCCCCGAATCAAAGCCACCAAAACCATCAATCCCCCACAAGTCAAAATCACTTTTAAGTTGTTTTTGGCAATACCTGCATCAATTCCCCAACGAATAATTTGAGGAGTAGCCATATTAGCAACCGTCATGATTAACAAACTAGCGATCGCAGCTAATACCATTACTGGGTATTTTTGCAACATTGTCAAAATTCGCTTTAGTGCCTCAATAGGCACGTCTGGTTTTTGTTTCATAAGTAATTTCCGTATTGAAAGTAGCTAAAAAAGTGGTTAGGAACCGCACCTACACCCTTATTTGGTAATTAAGAAATATCTTCAATTGTTGTTTTAACCGATTGCTCAAATTTTACTTTGCCCATAGTTATGGGAAAATTCCAGTAGGGATGAACAGACATTAATGCTTGATTAGGAACATTTTTTGGTTGAGCTACAGAATTTTGAAAAGTGTTCTCAGGATAGCGAAATCGAACTGATAATGCATATTGAGATTGGCGGGCAACTTTGGGTACAAAAAGGATAAACTCATCGTCTTTTGGAGAATCTTTAGGAAGATTGGGGGAAGCTTTGACTAATTCAGGACGTAGTAAAGTTACAATAGTTCGAGCTTCATCATGGGTTGCTCTTTTAGGGCTTTGAGAACCTTGTTCTGATATTTCATCGCCAATATTTACTGCATACTCTACAACAGAACCATCGTACTCGCTCAACATATCTGGGCGAATTGGTGCGCCTCCCCGAATTGAGTCATCAAAGATAAAGTAGCCGTTGGCTTTATCGCCGTTAAAACTAAATTTATGTAGGGCTGCATGGGCTGGGGAATTATCAATTATTCCTTGAGTAAAAAAGACTGTGATACTCAATATAGATATAATTATTAGTTTCTTCCAGAAGTTCATTATTCTGCCTCCTTTTTATTGATTTTGATTTATACTCAGTATTCTTATGAGGCGGAGCCTCGGATATTTCATTACCATGCAGAGCATGGTAACGAGAAAATAGAACTGTGTTAATTTAATCAGATATCTTTTCTATCTTGGTTTGTACGGGCGCTTTCACTATAGCTTTACCTAATGTTTTTGGGAAATCCACTTTTGGAAATACTTCAATTTCAGCATTTAGAGGAACATCGGTTGGTAGTTTTGTAGACCCATTAAATGCTTCTTGAGGATACTTGAAATAGCTAACTAAAGAGTAATTAGACTTTGGCTGTCGTTCAAAGCTTCGTACTTGTAAAAGGAAAAGATCAGCAGGCAATAAAACATTATGCTCGTCATCTATGCCATATTGTTTATCATGTTGTGCTCGAATTTTTGCTAGGACTTTATCTTCTTCTCTTGGCAGAAAAACGATGGCATTGCTAACTGTTCCTTGAAATAATCCTTTGTCTCCTAAATCGACTTTGTAATCTCGCCCTCCACCGTAATATTGAGTCATGTAAGGAGATTTTGTTTCACCTTTGGCAGCAGTATCATAAATGAAGTAGCCGTTGGCTTCTTCACCAGTGAAAGTGAATTTGTATGTAGCAGCTTGAGCAGCAGATTTGCTGATTGTTCCTTGAAATAAGAATACTGCGATCGCAATTGCAAATACAACCGATATTTTTCTCCAGAATTTCATAAAAACCTCGCAAATTTGATGAGTATCTGAGAAATGAGGGGTAAATTAATCCTGACTACGAACCGCTAGGAATGAGAATTTTCTGATTATCTAGAGAAAGGCTGAGGGGAGGAGCGGGTGGAGTTCCCAAGGCGACATCGCCCCAACGCATGACGCTAGCACCTGCATTCGATGAGGAACCCATTGTATAAACGAGAACTAAATCGTTTTCCTGGATTTTACCTGCTTGGGCGGCGTGGTAGAGATTGGCTACGGGGAAAGTTGGGCCAATATTGGCGTAGAGGGGATTCAGGTTAATAGTCCGTTCTGGATTAATCCCTAATGCACGGGTGCAAACCTGCGAATACCAAGCGCTGGGTGTGTTAAAAGCAAAAAAGTCAATTTGATCTAAACTCACATCAGCAACTGCGATCGCTCCATGACAACATAGACGAATAAACTTGACGGTTGTCTCGTTAAACATCTTACTTGCGCCCTTACCTCCCCGGATGAACATTCTGATGTTTCCTTGTTCATCGGTGGTGAATTCGTTATAAAAAGCTCCACAAGTGGCGGCGGTATTGGCAATTTTAGTTCCCAAAATTCCTTGGTTGGGTTGCAGTTCGCCCACAATAAATGCTCCGGCTGCGTCGCCTGACAAGAAGGCGAGGGTATCATTCTCATCGGTATAACGGGAGTATGTGGAGGAGACAACCACTAATACATTGCGATATTCTCCAGTTCGCACTAAAGAACAGGCTGTTTGTAGGGAAACTAATACAGAAGTGCAGGTTGATTCTATATTCCAGGCTGCGCTGGATAATCCTAATTTACCGGCGAGAAAGGCTGCATTTCCTGGTGTGACTTGTTCGGGAAACAAAGAAGTTACAAGCATCAAGTCAATATCTTCAGGCTGTAGTTTCGCGGCTTGCAGAACATCGATCGCAGCTTGATATTCTAGAGATAGAGAGGTTTCATCTGGACTGACTACTCGCCGTTCAACAGTACCGCGAAAAGGGTCAGACATATAAGGGGCTACTTCCTGCGACCAGATATCTGTAGAATTATCTGTGACAAACAACCGCGCCAAGGTTTTTTGTTCAGCTTCTGCCACCATCTGGGGAAAATTATTTCTGTAATAATCGTTGGTGCGGATGGTGCGAGGAAAATTCAGTGCGATCGCTCGAATGCCAACTGGTTGTAAAATCATGATTGTTCTCCTTTTGATTCGATTGCTCCTTGTTGAATGAGGCTGCGAATTCGACCGCCAATCGGAGCAGGTTGTGTGGGGTCTAAATTGATGTCAACAACGAAGGGAACAGCAGCCGCCAAAGCTTTTGTTAACGCTGCTTCTAGTTCTGATTCTGTGGAAACGCGGATACCGTCTGCACCCATCGATTGGGCAAGTTTGACAAAATTTGTACTCGGTATTTCCGTATCTACGCCTTGAAATCCTTGTAAATTCATCCCTTGGTGGCACATATTGTAGCGTCCGTCATTCAGTACAATCCAAACGGCGGGAATGTTGAATTTAACGGCGGTGCTAACTTCGCTATTCATTAACATTGCACCATCTCCCACAATAGCGATCGCTTTACCATTTCCGCCCCAAGTCGCGCCTACAACTCCAGTCACAGCATGACCCATCGCCCCCACACCGGTACTAATTCGGTAGCGTCCCGGTTGGGTGAAGCGTAATCTGTTAGTCGCCCAAGCGAAGGAATTACCAGCTTCGGCGAGGATGACAGCATCGCTATTCTCAACGATGATTTTTTGAATTGCATCCATCAATACTTCTGGTCTGACTAAACCATTTGTATGGAGAGAAACTGCTTGCAACTCTGGATTAGGCAATATTGGGGAATTCCCTGGACGCTGGGGAAAATATGCTAGTAAAGACTTGAGGAAAGCTTTTACCTCCGATTGAATCGCTAAAGTTGGTACTGACGGATAGGCTACTCCCGGTACTTCTGGGTCTATATCTACATGAATGAAGCCACCAGAAGGAATCATTAAGGGATTCCAGAAAGAAGTTGGTTCACCTAAACGGGTTCCCAATACGAGGATGTGCTGGGGTTGCTGTGATTGCATATATGTGAGGACAGAAGTATGACCACTGAACCCGGTAACGCCGATAAACTGGGGATGATTTTCTGGAAAAATGCCCTTACCGCGAGGCGAACACATCACCGCAGCCCCCGTGCGTTCTGCTAATTGGCGAATTTCGGCGGCTGCTTCCCTAGCACCAAAACCCACCCAAATCGCAAAGGGTTCTTGGGAAAGCAACCGCACAGATTCAGCGATCGCTTCTTCACTAGGAACTGACATCGCACGAGTAAATCCGAATTGCGATCGCGCTGTGCATGGTTTAGTTTGAATTGGCGTAGGAATGCTGATATGGGCGACAAAACCACCAGTTTGCGATAATCCTTGAGCAAGTCTGCGGGAAATTTCCGGGATTTCGTCGCCTGTTTCCACAATGGTGGCGTAGTTGAATAATGCCCCTGGGGTGAATATACCTGAAATTGGTAACGTGTGAGCGCTGGTTTCTTGACAAGCCCAGCGTCCGCGATTTCCAGACGCAGTTGCAGCAGATAGCAAAATTACCTTTGCACCCTCCCCTCTCGCAGCCAACAATCCTGTCAAAGCGTTGGTGATACCGGGGCCAGTCGTGACGAACACAACCACGGGGCGATCGCTAGCGAAGTGGGCTTCACAAGCTGCAAAGGCTGCTCCCGATTCGTGGCGAAAGTGTAGAACTTGAATATTACTACGGTTGAGGGATGCCCACAGTGGCCCAATTCCACCGCCGGAAACACCAAATGCGGATTCGACTCCCATATCTTCTAACATCTTGACTACAGTTTCTCCAACTGTGAGTTCCGTTGATGTTAATTGGGTCAGTTTGCTATTTATAGGTGGCGAGAAAATGGAAGATCCAGATGTAGTTGTAACTGTTGTTGTGTTCATATCAGTAAATTTGGTGCGTATAGGTTTTATTGAGCAAAAATTAGGGTTTACGACCAGTGATAATACTCCAGTAACTCGAAGCTGGTTTAATTTCAATGTCGATAAAACCTGCTTGTTCCAACATCATTGATAATTCCTGACCTGAATATTGTTGACCTCCCAGCTTTAAAGATGTATTCAGATTATTAACTGCTACTGGGAAAGGGCCGGTTTTTTGATCGTTAAATAACATCTCATGGAGGATAATTCGCCCTCCAGGTAATAAGCTATTAAAGCTATTTTGGGTGAGAATATAGCATTTTTCTGGTTGCCAATCCTGATAAACAGAACTATAAAAATGAAGATCACTTATGGGAAAGGAATCGCTCCACATATCAAATTCTTGTGTCACAATCCGACTCTGCAACCTATAGCGCGTGATAAATTCCTGAGCTATTTCGCACACTGGAGGCAGATCGAGGACAACGGCTCGCAAATTCGGCCATCTTGACGTTGCGCCAATTGAATGAGCCGCCGATCCTCCACCAATATCAACAAACAATTTATATCCAGATAAATCAATTAGTTCTGGCCAAACTAGTGCAGCTGCCATACTTGGGCCATGCATACTAGAAATAAAGCCACGGATAAACTTAACATTATTTCCAAAGGTAATAGCACGCATTAATTCATGGTTTTTACCCAAAGACTCTCTTAACTTATTACCAGGAAGATTATTGGTAAATAAAGCCTTTTTTAAATTCTCAAATGAAGAGATGTGCTTGCGATCGTCAAAGATCATCATTTCTAATAAAGCACCGAAATATGTCGGACTGCTTTCGATTAGATAATCTTTGGCAAGAGGACTGAGTGAATAAAGGTTATTTTCTAGTTCTACTAATTCGATAGATGCAAGGACTGCTAAGATAGCTTCTGCTGGGCGTTGGCAAATCTTTAATCCATCACAAATTTCTGCTAAGGTGCGTGGTTTTTGAGATAGGAGAGGGAACAGTTTGATGTCATAAGCAACGAGCAATACTTGACGACCTGTATCTGCGAACAGAAGATTCCATAATAGGAGTTCATCAGTTATTGGTTTTTGAATTGTTATAGATGTAGTTGCGTTCATAGTTTTTTGAATGTGTGAAGTGAGCTAATTGAAGTCAGAAATTTTAGGTATAGCGCTTCTGTATGCAATACACTTTGACCTCTCTCCAAACCTCTCTCCTAAAAGGAGAGAGGCTTAGAATCTTACTCCCCTTCCAGCAACAAAATTTTCCGCTTCCCTCTCCTCGTAGGAGAGGGTTAGGGAGAGGTAGGGAAGGGGTTGGGGGTTAGGTATTGCACGTGCTATGATACTCATCTTGTCTGTGCAAGCAAGCTTAGGCTTCTGTTAGAGATAACAGCCAATTCTTCGTCACGTAAAAATCGTTTCATTACTTTGCCTGTAGGATTTTTAGGCAGAGAATTCGCAAATTTAATTGTCTGGGGAACTTTATAAGTTGCTATTTGCTGAGAGCAGAATTCAATAATTTCTTTTTCGGTGATTGTATGACCATTCTTGACTACAATATTGGCTTTGACTATCTCGCCTTTTATGGGGTCAGGAAGTCCATAAATAGCGACTTCAGCAACAGCGTGATGTTTATAAATAACATTTTCAACTTCTGTTGGATATACCTTAAATCCAGAGACGTTAATCATGTCTTTTAAACGATCGGCAATGTAGAAGAAACCCTCTTCATCCATGCGACCAATATCGCCGCTATGCAACCAACCATTTTTGATTACTTTTTGAGTTTCTTGAGGACGGTTCCAATAACCAAGCATCACGTTTGGCCCTTTGATCACTATTTCACCCAATTCTCCTGGTGATACTTGATAACCGTTAGCATCCACAATTTGCATTTGTACATTTGCAATTGGGACTCCGATGGAACCAAATTTATATTTGAAATTGTGGTTATAGCTAGCGCAGGGTGATGCTTCGGTTAAACCATATCCTTCATGAATCACCTTTTTATACTTGTCTTGCCACAATTGGGCAATTTCTACAGGCATTGGAGCAGCAGCGCTAAAGTAATAGCGTAGGCTGCTAAAGTTATATTTAGAAGTGTCTTGATTGAGTAACCGAATAAATACAGTCGGTACGCCAAAAAACATAGTAGCTTGATATTTACCGATGCTTTCTAACACTTGATCTAAATCAAATCGTCGTTGCAAAATGATCGTTGCACAAACATTTAAACCAGCGTTGAAAATAGCATTTTGACCAAAGCAATGAAACAGTGGCACATAAAGCAGTAATCTATCATTTTTATTCATTCCGCAACAACGATTGTGTGCAGAGATATTAGAAATGATATTACCGTGAGAAAGTGTTGCACCTTTGGGAAAGCCTGTAGTACCAGAAGTATAGACAATGCTAGCTGGAGAGTGCCATCCCATCTCGACAGCGCGGGTGATGGGAGAAGCATTTGCGAGCAAATCTCTAAAATCTATGTCGTTATTAACTGCACCCTCAGCAATGAGAATATGTTTTAAATGGGGTAAATCAGCGTCTACTACCTGCAAACGACCCGATTCTGTGGTAACGATCGCCTTAGCTGCACAATCATTGAGAATGTAACTAACCTCAGCAGACTTCAGCATGACATTTAGAGAAACTGCGATCGCACCAATTTTCAGAATCCCTAAATACGCGACCGCAAACTCCGGTATATTGGGTAAAAACAGCGCCACGCGATCGCCTTTTACAATTCCTAACCCACGCAATGCATTCGCTGTACAATTCACTAACCGATCAAGTTGTCTGTAGGTATAAGATTTATCTTCGGAAATGATGGCAATCTTGTCAGGATATAGCCGATGACCACGTTCTATATGATGTGCGATATTCATAGCTAGGTAATTCGTAATTAAGAAAGTCCTATTCCTGGCCTTTACTTTCTGATCTCTTGAAAACTAGACAAAATTCGACTAACAGCAGTCACAATTTCTCCACCGTGAGCGATATCATCAGCAATTTTACTTATATGCAAATCCAGAGCTTGTTCGTTGTCATCCCATATATAAGGGCGCTCCTCAGATGGCGATCGCTCTACCACATTCCGCACCGCCATGTATAAATCCCTAGTTGCAGGAGACAAAGTTGCACGAGCATCATAATGTCCTGCGATCGCATAGGTACGCAAATCCACCGATTGCACCGCAAATATCAAAGCCACAGCCATATATTGTTGAAAAACTTCTACACTCGTTCGCGCTAAATTCGCCGAAGCAAACCCTTGACTATTAATATTCTGATTGTATTGTTCTGCATGGGTGGGATATCTATCAGCAATAGAATTTCCATAGAAAGTTAATAATGGCATAATCGAATTGCCAGTAATTTGTAACCCCTTCAAACCCATATTTACACGACGCTGTTGATTCCCCACTAACGATGGAGACAGCCCATTATTAAACTCTGGTGCAACTAAATAAGCGATTTGGACATCCAAATGTTTCGCCAACATTCCAATGTAATAACGCAGTCGATCCATTCCTACGCCAATATATTGCCCTAAAAAATTGCCGCCATGATAACTAGCTTGGTTCTCAACATCAATTAATGGATTATCAGTCACAGAGTTGATTTCTATCTCAACCTGTTTAGCAATTTCCTCAATCCCATCCACAATCGGCCCCATATACTGTGCTAAACAACGCAAAGAATAACGGTCTTGAATTGGATGCTCATTTCGATAATCATGGGAACCATCTAACTCATCACGAATTAAATGCGAACCTGCTAACAAATCCAGCATTTGCGAAGCCGTCCAAACTTGCCCAGAATGGGGTTTGAGTTTGTGAATGAATGGATGAAACGATTGATTAGTACCTGATAAACCTTGAATTACTAAAGCATGGGTAGCCACACTCAAAGCTAATAAAATTCTCGTGCTCTGTACACAATTAGCTGCAATTCCAGTCATTACAGAAGTACCATTCATCATTGCTAACCCTTCCTTAGGAAGTAATTGCAATGGCTCTAAACCCAGCTTTTTCAGTGCTGTTAGTGCATCCATTTCCTCACCGTTAAAGTCTACGGTGTAACTGGAATTTAAACCAATCAATGCCCCAGTAATATACGCTAAAGGCGTTAAATCACCACTCGCACCAATTGAACCGAATTCGCAGACATGAGGTGTAACGCCAGCATTGAGAAATACCAGCATCCGTTTGATGAGTTCTAAACGAATCCCCGATGCACCAGTAATATGGGAGTTTGCACGTAGAAGCATTGCAGCGCGGACATCAGCAAGAGGTAATTTTTTTCCTGCACCCACCTTGTGATACCACATCAAATTATTTTGTAGTAAAGCCGCAGATTCAGGAGAAATCACCACGTTGGCCATACCACCAAAGCCAGTTGTCACCCCATAAATTGGGTCGCCAGATTCAACCGCATGGTGAATAAAATCGCAGGATGCTTGGACATTAGCCAATTTTTCTAGATCATCAGTTAAACGTACCTGTGCTCCATAACGCGCTACACTAATGACTTCTTCGATAGTGAGATTGCGATCGCCTACAATTACAGTGGCATCTGAACTGTTTAAAAATGGAAATGAATTCTGACGTACTGTGCTTTTGCTTAACCGAATTGCATCCATATTTTTGAGAGATTGTGACTAAAATTTTAAAGCTTGACTGACTTGACTAAAGGTGATGTGTGCAGAGGGTGTAGACACCTTTAGGTCGTTGGTTTCACTATAACGAAACTCTAAACTAGCCCGTTTTAATGGCTTATTTATCCGCAGCACTTGCTCAATAAAAGGACTCAAATTTTGGACTTGTTGCGCGTCGATTTCCGTTGTATCGCCAACCAAAATAATTGCTACTTTGTCTTTACCAACAGATACTTCTGGTACAACGCTCCAACGGCAAAGCTCTGTAAATAATAATTCAATTTCTTGTTGAGGACAACCGGATTTCATGACGATAATCATCGTTTTGACATCCTCCTAAAACGTGTAATAAATGTGGCACTAACTTGTAAAAATCTTAAGTTGTGTAATTACTTAGCTAGAGAGTAATTAATTAGCGGTCAGTAATATTACTGTCGTCGATGAGTTATACAATATCCGACATATTCATGCCACACATCCACCTTTTCTGCTTGTTTGCGTGCAGTTTAGATACCTGGAAAATGCAGGAATGCGATCGCTTCATTGCAGAAAACTGTATTGCCATCTTTGCCAGCAATCAATTCACTGAAGGGCTAAACTGACCAAGGATTAACGATTACAACCCCTGTCCCAGTAAAATCATTCTCGTTACGGGTGACAAGTGATAAAGAGTTTTGCAGGGCGATGCCTTCTCTACAAGACGCTACGCGAACGGCGGGCTTCGCCAACGCTGCAATGAGAGAATCCATGATGGGTAGAGGTCGTCCATTCTGTTCTAGTTGCCCGACTAAATTTCCCCACAACACCATTGTTGAGACATCTATACTTAAGATTCTGTGTTCAAAGCGATTGGGTAAGATTTCATTTAGCCATTTTGTTAGAGATTCTTTCCGCTTAGATGCAGTAAGTTTGCTGATGCCTTTAGCGATTTCGCCAATTGTGATGACGCTAAGGTAAAGTGTTTCTGGCACTTGGGCATCTAGCCAATCCAAAACTTGTTGATTTGGTTGTTTAGCAATAACTTCGGAAATCACGCAAGTATCAAGAAGGTAGATCATGGGGTGAAGGCATCGCGGGGTAGGCTGCGATCGCGGCTCAAGTCTAATTCTTCGGTAAGTTCAGCTAGGGGAGATTGACGAAAGAATTCTGAGAGTTTGCTTGGTTGCTCTAGGTGGGTGTTGTTATTGTGTGTAGTCAGGCTTTGGGCAAGGAGTTGGATAATATAAAGTTTATCGTTGGGTGAAAGCTGAAGGAGTTGTTGTTCGAGTTCTTCGATAACCATGATGGAGCTTAAGTGGAGGATAGTTTTATTTTACTTTCAGGGTCACGCTTCATTGCAGAAAACTGCATAATTAACGAATATTTGCTGATTTCTTATTCAAAGGTGCAGTTCTATTAGATACTCAAATAATCTATATAAAAGCGCACCCAATGACGATCAAATACGGATTAAACAAGTGTTTACAGTTCGGATTAACAGGGTTGCTGGGCTGCTTAAGTGTAAGTCTCTTCACTAGCAAAACCCAGGCACAGCAAAGCAATATCGTGCCTGATAACACACTTGGGGCTGAGTCCTCTCAAGTTATAGACAACTTTCAAGGACTACCGATAGAAATAATTACTGGTGGTGCAACTCGCCAAATTAATCTGTTTCACAGCTTTCAAGAATTTAATATCAGCGAAGGACGTGGGGCATATTTTTTCAGTCCTAGCGCAGATATTCAGAATATTTTGGCACGGGTGACAGGTAATAACCCTTCAGAAATTTTGGGGAGACTCGGCACACTTAGCAGTTCTAGCCCGAATTTATTTTTGATAAATCCCAATGGAATTGTGTTTGGGAAAAATGCCAGTTTAGATGTGGATGGTTCGTTTGTTGGGACGACTGCGAACGGTGTGCAGTTTGGCAATCAAGGTATTTTTAGTGCGACAAATCCCCAAGCATTACCATTATTGACTATTAATCCTTCAGTATTGCTGTTTAATCAAATCCAAGCAAGTGGGGGAATTATCAATCAATCCCAAGCACCCGCAGGTACTAATCTCATCGGACAAGATGTTACGGGTTTGCGAGTTGCTGATGGTAAAAGTTTGCTGCTTGTTGGTGGAAATATCAATATTGATGGTGGGAGTATTCACGCTTATGGCGGAAATGTTGAGTTAGCAGGTTTGGCTGCACCGGGAAATGTGGGATTGAATATTGCAGATGATAATCTGGGTTTAGTAATACCTGAAAATGCGGAACGCGTTGATATTTCGTTGAGTAATGGCGCAGAAGTTAATGTTCGCGGTGCGGATGGTGGGAATATCAAAATTGAAGCTCGAAATGTAAATTTAGCAGGGCAAAGTAAATTAAGAGCAGGAATAGACATAGGTTTAGGTACTACAAATAGTCAAGGTGGAGATATTACTATTAATGCCACAGCAGAGACAACGTTAATAGATCAAAGCTTCATTGCTAACGTAGTGCAAGAAAGAGCATTTGGGAATACTGGCGATATCAATCTTGCAACTGAGAAATTAACATTAATTGATGCTACTATTAATGCTGATATATTAGGACAAGGTAATGCTGGGAATGTAAACATCAATGCTCAAGGTGCTGTTAATATTACAGGTCAAATATCTAATTTAGATAGTGGAATTTTTAGCGATGTATCTACAGGAGCCAGAGGAAATGGTGGTGATATTAACATCAAATCTAGCTCTTTTACACTCAGTAATGATGCTTACCTTACTACTAAGATTTATGGAGAGGGAAATGGTGGTGATATTAACCTCAAATCTAGCTCTTTTACACTCAGTAATGATGCTTTAATTAATACTGGTATTTTAGGACAAGGGAATGGTGGTAATATCTCGATTCAAACATCAGATGCAGTTTCACTTACCCATAGCTACATAATTAGTGGCATTGGAACTGGGGGTGTGGGTAATGGTGGTGAAATTAACATTACTGGCGGTTCACTTTCTTTAACAGATAGTTCGCAAATCCAATCCACCATAGAAGGTGCTGATGGTCAGCTACCAGGAGGACAGGGAAATACAGGTAATATTAATATTAATGTTCAAGGTGATATCAGTTTTCGTAACTCAAGACTTGGAGAAGTTAACGGTATTATTTCCGAAGTAGGTGAGGGTGCAATAGGTAATGGTGCAAACGTTACTATCAATACCAATTCACTGGAAATAAACGACGGTTCGGAAATTCAAGGTAGCACTAGAGGAAAAGGTGATTCTGGTAATATTACCATTAATGCTCGTAATAATATTTCATTAGATGGTAATGACGGTGATATTTTTAGCCGGATGATTAATGCTGTGCAACCGACTGCTGAAGGTAATGCAGGTAGTATTCAAATCACCACAGGTACGCTCAAAGCTAGCAATGGAGCTTTTATTAGTAGTACAACAGACAGTAAAGGAAACGCTGGAAATATCAGCATTAATGCCTTTGATAATATAGCTTTTGATAGCAATAGTTATATGACGAGTAGTGTGTATATTCAGGGGGTAGGTGACGGAGGAAATATTTACCTGAAAACAGGTTCTCTCTCGTTAAGTAACGGCGGTCAAGTATCAACAAGTATATTAGGAAAAGGTAATGGCGGAAATATTACCGTTGAAGCCTCTGAAAATGTCAAACTAGATAACTTAGATTATGATGCCTTTAGCGGTTTGCAAAGCAATTTACTGATTGGAGGTGTCGGAAAAGCAGGAAACATTCAAGTTACAGCTGCATCACTTTCTGTTAATAATGGTGCTGTAATATCTAGCTTTACTGCTGGTAACGGAAATGCAGGAGATATCACTATTAATGCCCGCGATAATGCGACATTTTCAGGTTTTGGAAGCAGTCTAAAATCTGGTAGTGGAGTATCAAGTTTTGCTAGTGGTAACGCAATAGGTAATGGTGGTGATATTCACATTATTACGGGTAATTTATTACTTAAAGATGGCGGACGATTAAATGCTAGTAACGGCGGACAAGGAAATGGAGGTAATATCTTTATTGATGTTGGCAATACTATTGCTATTGATGGAGTTGCTGGTAGTGGTTTAGCGAGTGGTGTTAATACGCAAGTATTCAATGGTAACGCCGGAAATATTCAAATTAAAACAGGCTCGCTGTTTTTGATAAATGGTGGTAGTATATCCTCTTCACTTATTGAAGGAAAGGGTAATGGTGGAAATATCACCATTGATGCTCGTGATACCGTCAAAATTGATGGTGTCTTAAAGGATGTAACTTATAATATTGGCGATCGCACTGGCAAAATTGATATAAGTAGTGGTTTATTTAGTTCCTTGCTGAATGGTCAAGGTAAGGGAGGTGACATCGAAATTACAACAGGGTCATTTTCCCTTACCAACGGTGCATATATTTCTGGAGAAACAAATGGACGGGGAAATGGAGGCAATATCACCATCAATGCCCGTGATACAGTAACTCTTGATCGTGGGGAAAGTGGTTCATCTACTTATGTAAGCACTTCTGCACTAACCGATAACATAAGTAACGCTGGGGATATCCGCATCAACGCTAGAGAATTATTTATAAAAAATGGTGCTACACTTGCCGCTTTTGGTAGCGATCAAGGTAATGGTGGAAATATCCAAGTTAAAGCAGGAACGCTGAGGTTAACAAATGGCGGTATAATCATCACGGCTGCAAACCGGAATGCTGGAAATATAAACATCGATACTAGCGATGCTGTGATTATCGATGGTATTAGTGGCGCTTATAGTTTTTTGTCTGCTGGAGGTGTTGGCAAAGGTGGGGATATCCAAATAACAACCAACTCCTTAACACTAAGAAACGGCGGACAACTTGCAGCTACCAGTTTCGGTAAAGGTAATGCAGGTGACATTATAGTTAATGCCGACGATGCTATTAGCATTGATGGTGTCGGTAGCAATGGAAGATTAAGCGGTGCTTTTAGTACCTTAGAAGGTGAAGGTGAAGGTAGAGGAGGCAACATTAACCTGACAACAGGTTCTTTATTTTTAACCAATGGTGGAGTGGTTAATGGTAGTACTTTTTCTAAAGGCAATGGGGGTAATATCACCATTGATGCACGCGATCGCATTTTAATTGACGGTGTTAGCACCACGGGTTTTGCTAGTGGTGTTTTTAGTGCAGTCAATCCAACAGCTGTGGGCAATGGAGGTAATATTAACCTGACAACAGATTCTTTATTTTTAAATCGCGGGGGAATCAGTTCAAGCAGCTTAGGACAAGGAAAAGCCGGAGATATTAATATTAATTCTAGTTCCACAGCACTTGATAACAAAGCATTTATTGCAGCAATAACTAACTCTGGTGATGGTGGAAATATTAATGTAACTGCTAGCGATCGCTTACTATTGCGTAACGGTAGCCAAATTTCGACCACCGCAGGTACAGCGCAATCAGGTGGCGATGGTGGTAACATCGATATCGATTCCAGATTTATCGTCGCTATCCCCCAAGAAAACAGCGATATCACAGCCAACGCCTTCACAGGAACAGGTGGAAAGGTCGAAATTAACTCGCAAGGTATCTTCGGTATCGAGTCGCGGACAAAGCCAACTGAAAAAAGTGATATTACCGCTAGTTCCGAACAAGGCGTTTCAGGTGTGATTAGCATTAACACACCCGATACCAGTTCCATTCAAAACAGCTTTACCGAATTACCTCCAGTCATCGATACTAATGCACTCATCGCCAATAGTTGCATTTCACGCGGCACAAAGCGACAAGAAAACTCTTTTACCATTACAGGTTCTGGTGCAATAACCACTAATCGTCCTGGTATTTTGGTTTCTAACTACACAACTGGTGAAGTAAGAGGTGTCGAAATTACATCCCGTCCTTGGAAGAAAAGCGATCCAATTATTGAACCGCAAGGTTTATATCGGCTGAATAATGGGCAGTTGCTATTGAGTCGAGAATGTTCTAATTAAGGACATGATATTACCTGGAGAATAATTATTGCCTAAATCCCTTACCAGACAAGACAACAAACTCATCGCCTGTCGTCTTAATCTCGTCTATTTCTTTGACAATTGCTGTAAGAGGTTGTTGGAAAAGTGTTTCGCTGTGACTTTAAGCACTTTTAGATCCCCCCTAACCCACGCCAGTCGCTCCACTTGGGGAGACCCCATCGCGCAGCGTCTCGCAGAGAAGACCGCGCTGGCTCCCCTTAAAAAGGGGGGAACCAGAATCAAAGTCCCCCTTTTTAAGGGGGATTTAGGGGGATCTAAAACTATTTGATATCGATAAGAGGACTTTTCAAACATCCTCTAAAGTCTTTATGCAGTCACAAAAATATCTACATTGGTTAAGGCCAGTCCGGTATTGAGTGTAGCAAATTGGATTTTGCCGATCGCACCTGTGCCATCTTGATCAAAGAACAGAGAACCGTTGTTTCGGTCGTAGATAAATCGCTGGCTACTTGTAGTGGCTGTTGTACCGATCACAAATTGACTAGCCGCGATCGCTGCACCGACAACTAATCCGCCAGCAAAACCAGCCGCAGAGATAATAACAGTATCATCAACTACGCTAAAGTCAGTAATTCTATCATTACCTTGATTACGAGAATTGAACGTAAAGCGATCGCTACCTGCACCACCCGTGAGTATATCGTTGCCAGTACCACCGATCAAGATATCATTACCTACTCCACCGTTGAGCGTATTGTTAGCGCTGTTACCTGTAATAGTGTTGTTGAGACTATTACCAGTGCCGTTAATAGCAGCTGTGCCTGTGAGAACGAGATTTTCAAGATCAGCAGCACCTAAGTTAAAGGTGTAGGCAGACTCAACTGTGTCTACACCTTCACCAATGTATTCAGTGATACTTATATAATTATCACTGTT